>QKAL01000117.1 GCA_003246475.1 Lentisphaerota bacterium | reverse complement strand
CTGTTGTTTGAGCTAAAATCTTATCGTAAAAGGTACGGAGAAATGGGAAAGAGACGTCATGCGCCGATGCCGGTGGCGATTATCGATATGGGAGCGCATTCGGTCCGTCTGGAAATCTATCAGCTGCAAGAGGATCGCAAATATCATCTGCTGGAAAGTATAGCTCAGGCGGTCAACATCGGTAAGGAGGTGTTTTCCAAAGGGGTAATATCTCCGGACACCATCAGTCTGGTCAGTGCGCTGATGAAGGATTTTGCCCGAAAATTGCGGGAGTATGGCGTTGAGTGCTACGAGGCGGTCGCCACCAGTGCGGTACGCGAAGCGTTGAACAGGGAAATTTTTCTGGATCGGGTTAAATCCACGAGCCGTATCCGCCTGAAGGTCTTGGAGGCGTCAGAGGAAGCTCGACTGTTATATCTGGCGATAAAAAACAACCTATCCGGGTTCTGTGATCTCCATGAACATGATGCGATGTTTCTGACGTTGGGGACTGGCACGACCGGTATTGCGTTTGCTCAAAAAGGGCAGTTGCTCGAATCGGAGGTTTTCGGGTTCGGGTCCCTCCGTATCTACGAAGAGATAGGGGAGGCCGAGCTGAATTCCCGACGTATTGGCGGGCTTATGGAATCATTCTCTAAATCGCTTATCCAACTTATGCGGCGGCGCCAATTTGACACGGAGGGAAATAAACGTGACAATCCGCCATTGTTTATCAGTATAGGTGCCGGGGTTCGCATGCTGGCCCAGTTGATGGAGAAAGATGAGGCTGAGCCGCAGGTGGTGCTTGGCATCGATGAGTTGGAAAGATGTTCGAGGTTGTTGGCTGATACCACGCAGGAAGAGCTGGCCAAGCATTTGAATGTGATTGATTATGTGGCAAAAAGCGCGGAACCATGTTGTTTCCTGCTGCGTCAGATGTGCCGGGTTGCCGGGTGTGAAAAAGTTATTGTACCGATGGTTTCCACCCGCCAGGCCATTATTGAAGAAATGATCCGGAACATTTTCAATGAGGAAGATGTTTTTGCGCCGGATATTATCTCTACAGCCTTTGCCACCGGGGAGAAATACAGCAACGACAATGAGCATGGATATGCCGTGGCGGAGACCGCAGTAAAAATATTTGACCGCACCGCTTCAATTCACCGTTTGGACGGACATGCGCGGCTGCTGTTGTATCTGGCGGGCATTCTGCATGACATCGGCAGTTTCATCGATGCCAGAAAACATCATAAACATTCTTATTACATTATTCTCAACAGTCAGATTCCCGGTCTGTCGGAAGATGACATGAAGGTCATGGCCGCGGTGGCGCGTTATCACCGTAAGGCTTCCCCTCGGCAATCACACCCGGAATACATGATCCTTACCACGGAGAGTAAGGTGATGGTATCGAAGCTTGCGGCGATCCTCCGGGTGGCCGATGCGCTCGATCATTCCCACCATTTCAAATTTAAAAATGCCGACTTTCGGATTGACGACTGCAAGTTCATTATTAAATGTCGCCAGATGGTGGATTGTTCGATTGAAAGGATTTTCCTGGATTTTAAATCGGATATGTTCTACAATGTGATAGGACTGGAGGCGGTGATCGAATAAAATGTTTAAGCAGAGTCTGGATAAACGGTATTTTATCAATCGCGAGTTAAGCTGGCTCGAGTTTAATGCTCGGGTTCTGGAGGAGGCTGCAGACCCGGAGGTGCCCCTGCTGGACCGCTTGAAATTCATCGCGATTTTCAGCAGTAATCTTGACGAGTTTTTCATGGTTCGTGTGGCGGGATTGCGTAAACTGGCCGAGTCAGCACGACGTTCCGTTGATCCCTCCGGCATGTCTCCGGACGAGCAACTGGCTGCTATCCGTAAAAAGATTCTGATCCTGTTGCGAAAGCAGTATCACATCCTCAACGATTTTATTTTGCCGGAACTACAAACGCATGGCGTATTTATTCAGCGTTATCATCAACTGGATGAAACCCGGCGTAAGCAGGCTGATAACATCTTTGGAACAGAAATATTCCCGGTATTGACGCCATTGGCAATAGACCTGAGCCACCCGTTTCCGCTGCTGAACAACGGCGCAATCGAGATTGTGGTTAAACTGCGTACTTATGATGCCCGCCGGATTGTTTACGCCCTGGTGGAAGTGCCGGAACGACTGCCGCGTTTTGTCGCGCTGGCGGAGCCGGGACGCAATGTGTTTGTCATGATTGAAGATCTGATAATGGGAAATATCGCCGGTCTTTTTCACAGCTGTGAGATTTTGGACATGATGCCGTTTCGCATAACCCGTGATATGGATTTTTCGATAGAAGAAGACGGCGTGTCCGATTTGTTGAAGTATATGCAACGGGAATTGCTGCTGCGAAAGACAAGGGCACCAATCCGGCTGGAAATTCCGGCTGACGGCAGCAAACCATTGAGTCAATGGCTGATGAAACAGCTCGAATTTTCGGGTGATTACAAATATCAGATCCCCGGGGCGCTGCATCTGGCTCGTTGTTTCGAACTTTACGCCTCACTGCCGCGCCCCGATCTGGTGGAAGAGCCTTGGACGCCGGCCGGTTGTTCCGTTATCGATGAAAATAAATCGATCATCCAGACCATTGACAAGTGCGGAGACATTCCGCTTTGCGTGCCGTTTCAGAGCTTTGATCCCGTCGTCAGGCTGCTTGAAGAAGCGGCGGATGATCCGGACGTTCTGGCAATCAAGCAGACCTTATATCGTGTCAGCGGCAATTCTCCGGTGGTCAGCGCCTTGCGGCGCGCCGCGGAAAACGGCAAGCAGGTTACAGTGATTGTCGAGCTAAAGGCGCGTTTTGACGAGGGGAATAACATCCTTTGGGCGCGGCGTCTGGAAGAGTCCGGGGCCCATGTGGTATACGGCATTGCCGGGTTGAAGATCCATTGCAAGGCGCTGCTGGTGATCCGTAAATATCATGGTGTGATCAAGCGCTACTGCCATCTTTCCACAGGCAATTATAACGACAAAACGGCCCGGCTTTATACCGATATCGGGATATTTTCCAATGATGAGCTCCTTTGTGGTGACCTTGCAGCGCTGTTTAATGTCATGACCGGATATTCGGCACCCTTGACCAAATGGGAAAAGATTGCCTGCGCGCCGTTTGACCTGCGACAGAAATTTATCGCTTTGATCGATCGGGAAGCCAAGCTTTCCAACCCGCACTCGCCGGGGCGTATTATTGCGAAGATGAATTCCCTGGTCGATACTGAAATTATCGAACACCTTTATCGGGCAGCCGATGCCGGGGTAAGGATTGACTTGATCGTTCGTGGCATCTGCTGCCTGCGCCCCGGTGTTGGCAACAGCAACATCCGCGTCCGTAGTATTGTTGACCGATATCTCGAGCATTCACGCATTTTTTACTTTCATAACGGTGGAGACGAAGAGTACTTCATGGCCAGCGCGGACTGGATGCCGCGCAATCTTGACCGGCGTATTGAATTGTTATTTCCCGTGGAAAGTAAGGCGATTCAGAAGATATTGCAGGATATTCTGGAAATGCAGTTGAACGACAGCCGGAAGGGGCGTGTTTTAAAGATCAGCGGCATCTATGCCCGACAATATCTGGACGACGACACGTCCCGCAGCCAGGAACGGACTTTCCGGTATTTCCTCGATGCAAATCCGCCGCCGGAAACCGAAAAAATGAAAATTTTCCGAAAGAACATGACCGGAGAGGCATAATTTTGCGTTGAACGTTTACATCTCAGCTTATAATATTTTATTTTGAATTATAACGGCGCCCGGCGTAAATAAAACCGGGGAACATAAGAAAAGGAATATGGTTATGAGTAAATGCATTGGCATATTGACCGCCGGGGGCGACAGCCCGGGAATCAACGCTGCAATCCGGGCGGTAGGACGTGCCCTTGAACGTGAAAACATCCATCTGCTGGGATTTCGCGACGGATTTGAAGGGATTGCCTTTGACAAGTGTGATTATCTGGACCATGCCACATATTCCGGTATTCTGACTAAAGGAGGAACAATCCTCGGTACCAGCCGGAATAAACCGCATAAGATGCCGGTGGGGAAAAAACTTATCGATATGACTGACGCGATTGTCGATACCTATAACCGCCGTCAGCTTCAGGGGTTGATCTGTATCGGCGGCGGCGGCACCCACAAAAGTGCGTTGCGTCTGCGCGAAAAAGGCCTCAATGTAATCACTATGCCCAAGACTATCGATAACGATTTGGCTGGGACTGATACGTCGATCGGTTACGACACCGCTATCGAAATCGCGACTAACGCCATCGACAGCCTGCATTCCACCGCCAGCAGCCACAAGCGGATCATGATTGTTGAAGTAATGGGGCATCGTGCCGGATGGCTGACCCTTGCGTCGGGCATCGCTGGCGGGGCGGATGTGATTCTGATACCCGAAATTCCGTACGACTTGAACAAGGTGGCGGAGGCGATTACCCGTCGCAGTCGGGAAGGAAAGCGTTTCAGTATTGTTCCTGTTGCCGAAGGTTCAATGTCGATTGAGTTTGCCGCTAGATACCGCGAACTGGAAGACCGCAAGGCAAAAGCAGGTAACAAAGATGAGCGGGAACAGCTTAAGGTGGAAGATGAAAAGTTGTGGCAGGAACATGCCGGGCAATCCATGCGTATAGCACAGTCGCTTGAATCTTTGACGGGACTGGAGTCGCGAGTTACCATTCTCGGACATCTTCAACGCGGCGGCTTCCCTTCTGCCGCCGATCGTCTGCTGGCAACTCGGCTGGGGGTCGTCTGTGCGGAAAATATCGTCAAGGGGAATTACGGCACGATGATGTCGGTCCAGGGGGAAAATATCATTCCGGTACCGATCGAATCGATTGCCGGCAGGGTAAAGTATGTCCCGATGGATGATGTTTTGGTTAAGGCAGCCCGCGATACCGACACTTGTCTTGGCGACTGATTTATAACTATATACCGGCATAATGTCAGGCGGCTGGGGACGTATAGTTCCCGGCAGCTGCTTTTTTTTTGGGGCCGCCATGTTTTTGCTTGCAGCAATTCTTGAAATATAATCTCCACATCAACTACATTTTTTTATCACTGTATTGCACGTTTTGAGCTTGAAATCATGCCATGGGGAGCAGGTTTGATCGCAATAATGTAAAAAATACAAAAAAAATGGTTTCTGAGCATAATTTTTGTTTGCTAAATTCGAAAAGCTTATTATTTTAATGAAAACGAAACGTATTCCATAATAGAGGTTGTTTATGGCAGATACTCTTAACATTGCATGTCCAAACTGTGAGACGCCTTTTGAAGTTCCGGTTGAGATGATTGGAGAAACGGTGGAATGTACCGAATGCGGCAGCGCTTTCGAGATACTTGCCCCGGAGCCGATGGAAGAAGTGGAAGCTAACGGGAACGCCGGAGACCTTGCAGTAGAATTGCCGGAAGAAGAAGAAACCGGTTCAACTCACACAGTAAAAATGAGTCGTACCAGTATTGGAATGGTGCCGACAATCGAGGATACTTACAACCTCGACGTTGTGGATCAGCATATCCAGAAAACCGATTTGCGAAAATCCTTTGAGTCCGGCGAATATGCCATCGGCAAGCAGGCCAGCGAGACTCAGGAAGGGGATGCTATTCCGGAAGGTGAAGATCCCGATAAAAAATGGTGGAAATTCTGGAAAAAACAATAACATCAATATCTGAATTGATTGTTTTTCCATGAGATATGTCGGGATACTTTTATCAGAAAGAAGTCCCGACATTATTTTTTATGACGCTACATCGCCGTTGATGTAAAGCCGCTTGATGATATAGCTATTTTCATTGTCATTGCAGTATCTGTTTTTCGCAAAGAGAAAGGAGCTGGCGGATGGAATCAGTATTACCCGGCTTGTCACAGGTTCGAAATATCGGTATTATTGCCCATATTGACGCAGGGAAAACTTCAGTTACTGAACGTTTCCTCTATTATTCCGGCAAGACTCACCGTATCGGCGATATTGACTGCGGCAATACCATCATGGACTATCTTGACGAGGAACGGAAACGCGGTATAACCATTACTTCCGCCGCTGCTTCGTTTGAGTGGAAAGTAGACGATTCCGAAAAATGCCTCATTCATCTCATAGACACTCCCGGACATATCGATTTTACCGCTGAAGTGGAACGTTCCCTTCGCATTTGTGACGGCGCGGTTGTGGTTTTCAGCGGCGTCGAAGGCGTTGAGGCCCAGAGCGAAAAGGTCTGGCGACAGTCAATCCGTTATCATTTGCCCAAAATTGCCTTTGTAAACAAACTGGACCGAACCGGGGCATCGTTTGCCAATACTCTGGCGGAGATACGCGAAAAATTCACTGACGTGGTCGCTATTCCTTTGCAGCTGCCGGTAGGAGAAGAAAGCTGTCTTGCCGGGATTATTGACCTGATAACGATGAAACAGATATCTTTCCGCGGCGACGATGGTGACATTCTGGAAGTCACAACTATTGACGCAGGGTGTTTATCCGCCGCCAGCACGGCCAGAGAGTCGATGATCGCCAATATTGCGGAACTGTCGAATCCGATAGCGGAACTCTACTTGAGCAATCAGACCATACCTGAAACAATGCTGCTGGAGGAGTTGCGGCGTCTGACTATTGCCGGCAAGGTTTGTCCGGTGCTTGGCGGGTCGGCCAAGAAAAATATCGGGATACAGCCGCTGTTGAATGCGGTGGTCGACTTTCTTCCGTCTCCTCAGGATCGGCCGCCGGTTGCCGCAATCAGGCCAGATGACGAGCAGATTGTTAAAATCAACCTCGATGATCCGAATTTTTACGGACTGGCATTTAAAATTGTCGCCGGGGAAAGTGCTGATCTTATTTATGTTCGAACGTATTCCGGCAGACTGCGTATCAATGATTCACTGTTCAATCCGCGGACTCGGGAAAAGGTCAAGATCAAAAGGATATTGCGCCTTTTTGCCAAGAATGTCGAGGCTGTTGACGAAGTGGGGGCAGGGGATATTGTTGGCATTATCGGTCCTCACCAGGTATTTACCGGAGATACCCTGTGTGCTATAAACAAACCGTTGCTGCTGGAGAAGATCGTCTTCCCAGAACCGGTTCTTTCTCTGGCGATTGAGCCGCGCTCGACCAAAGACAAGGAACGTCTTGCCGACACATTGTCGCTCCTCTGCCGGGAGGATCCGACACTGGAAATGAGCCGCAATGAGACCGGCCAATTGTTGCTGGCGGGTATGGGAGAACTGCATCTGGAGGTTAATACCAACCGGATCAAGCAGGAATTTAAAATGGATGTCCGCTATGGCAAACCCCGGGTGGCATTCAGAGAAACCATCCTGAAGCGTGCCTCCGTAACCGGCGTATTTTCCAGAATGATGGGGGACAAGGAATTGTTTGCCGAAATCGATATTGAATTTGTTCCCGAAGAACTTGAGGCTGGTACGGTGGTGGAGAATCATACCGTTTCCGGGCCGCAGTTGCCGCATGGTTGGATTACCAGTGCAGAAAACACGCTGTCGAATGCGTTGAAGACTGGCGGCACCCATGGTTTTCCTTTGATCTATGTCCGCGCCGTCATCAAAGCGTTGCGAGGGCAGCCGGATAAGACCACCGAAGGTGCGGTTGGCGGTGCTGTTCTTTCTGCCATCAATCAGATAGTTCTGCAGGGGACACAGGTTCTTGAGCCACTGATGAAGCTGAATATAATTGCTCCGGAGTCGTCGTTGGGAGAAATTACCGGTTACCTGCAGGCGCGGCGCGCTGTCATCCATCAGGTTTCCTCGCAAATTGGAAATGAACATCTGGTTTGCGAGGTGCCATTGGCGGAAATGTTCGGATTCAGCAAAGCGCTGCCGCAGCTTTCCGGGGGCAGGGCGGGGTTCAGTATGGAGCCCTGCGGTTATCAACCTATCAGCGACAGCGATCTGCAGCGACTTGTCGATGCTTCTGTCGCCATGTAATATTGAAGGGGAAAAATATGCGTAGAATGTTATATTGTCTTTTTCTGCTGTTATGTTCATCTGTTTTCGCAATTGAAATGCCGTCGAAATGCCCCTTCTGCGGACAGGAAAATACCATTCGTCCAATTGTGTACGGAAAGCCTGGGGAAAAGATGCAAAAGGCAGCAGAGGAGAAACAAATCATATTGGGTGGATGCTGTGTTGATTATCCGGCGCCTTCATGGGGATGTATCTCCTGTGAAAAACGTGAACGATTACCTTTGGTGCGGTTTCGTTTGGTGATTAAAGATAACGATGCGGAAGTCGCAAAACTTGAAGAGTACATCGGCAAAGGGAATAGTTGGAGTTCATACAAAAATATTCCGGCGGGGACTGAACTCGTAAAGAAGGATGACTGTTTTTATATAATTGAAAAAGATTTTTATGATTTTTATCAACTTGCGGATGCAAAGATTGACGGGGAATTTATTAAAGTAAATTTCACCGACAAGGACAGGAAACGTTTTGCGGAATTGACCCAGAAGAATATTAACCGCCAACTTGCCGTCTTTGTCCTCGGTGAGTTCTGTTGTGCGCCTGTAATCAGATGTCCAATCGAAGGGGGGCAAATCCAGGTTGCGGGTTATCCTCATGATATGAAATATGCGATTGACAAGTTGTTGTGTCAACCGGAAAAAAAGGTTAAGTAGAATTTATGTATTTACCGCTCAATATTATCATTGCCCTGTTCTTTTGGCTGGCTTTACCGGTGGCCTATATAGTTGCCGAATTTGTCAACGCTAAACGTCGAACCCGGACGACTCTGGCATGTATGGCTATTATTGCGGGATTTATCTGTCCTGCAGTAATTTTCGGTCCATTTTTTAAATGACTACCATTTCGTTATGTCGAATCCGGTAGAGGTCTCAATCCAACAATAAATGGTTATGGTTGAGTTTGGTTCCGTTCATCGTATAGTTTCAGCAGCAACGCATTTCTTCTGCCTCTTATTGATGCGTCAATAAGAAACATCATTCCAATACCGAAAAGAGGAATTCCGCCTCCGCAGAGTATTCCTATTTTAAAGCCGACAAGAGCCGAGATCGCTTCGTTGCTCTTGTCGATGTTAAAATCTTTTGCGGTTGATTGCTTTTTGATTACCCCCATCCATTTCTGTTCAAAAAAGAAGCCGCCGAGAAAAATTATGATCGACATTGCAAAAAATAAAACCGCCAGGGGAATTGCTGTTTTCCAGCGATTCCGATGTGCTTTGCGTAACTCCTCAACCAATTCGTCGTCAGTTTTTCGTTTGGGAAATATTCTCATATCCAGTCTCGGTTGTTTTAGATAAAGATACAGTATTTACAATTGCTGGTCAATGTGTAATTTGGCAGCGACATTATACTGCAATGTATTGGAATAGTATAATCAGAGTGGTGGTGGGAGAT
>QKAL01000306.1 GCA_003246475.1 Lentisphaerota bacterium | reverse complement strand
GACGGTAGGAGAGCTTGCCGGCGGCATAGCGCATGATTTCAATAACATGTTATCCGGTATTGTCGGCGCGGCAGACCTCTTGAAGAGCCGTGTGGCTGATAAGGACCGGCAGTATGTGAGAATCATTCTTGATGCTTCTCGCCGGGCTTCGGAGCTGGCGGTCAAGCTGTTGGTGTTCAGCCGTAAAAACAAATTGGTCACCATGCCGTTTGATGTCCATAATATGCTCAAAAACACGGTTGCCCTGCTGGAACACAGCATTGACAAGAGGATTACGATGAAGATTGTTACGGAGGCGGAACGCAGCGTCATTATCGGCGATGAAACGCAGCTTCAAAATGCATTGATTAATATGGGAATAAACTCCAGTTATGCCATGCCTGAAGGCGGAAATCTTATCTTTATGACCAGAAATGTGATGCTGGATAAACTTTATTGCGACGCCAGCCCATTTGATCTGGTACCGGGGGAATACGTGGAAATTGAAGTTCAGGATAGCGGCGTCGGAATTCCGCCGGAGGTGATCGGCCATATTTTCGATCCGTTTTTTACCACTAGAGAACAGGGAAAAGGAACGGGGCTGGGGTTGAGTGCCGTTTATGGAACGGTTCAGAATCATCATGGCGCGATTACGGTCTATAGTGAAGTGGGGATGGGAACGGTATTTCACCTTTATCTGCCCCAGACGGACAATGTGATTGTACCTGAGCAGTCAGAGGGGGAATCCTTGTACGGGACCGGTTGTGTTCTGGTAATTGATGACGAGGAACTGGTTCGGTCTACAGCGAAAGGAATTCTGGAGGATCTGCATTATAGCGTCATTACTGCGGCTAGTGGGCCGGAAGGTCTGGAAATTTATCGGGCGAGGCGTGATGAGATCGATATGGTCATGCTGGATATGATTATGCCCGGAATGAACGGGCGGGAGGTGTTCCGGATTCTGAGGCAGATCAACCCCGAGCTGAAGATTCTCATCGCTTCCGGATTTACACGAGACGGCAATACCGACAGCTTGCTGCAGCAGGAAGGCTGTTCTTTTATCCGAAAACCCTATATGAAAAAAGATTTAAGCTGGGCAGTGGCCGAGTTGCTGCGGGACGAATGATTTTAATGCTATTTCAACGGTTGCCGTTTTATTTATTGCCAAGCGCGGTTATATTATTGCTTCTTTTAATGTAAAAAAACACAATCAACTCATACTGATTAAGGAAAGATAAAATGGCCAAAGTAATGCCTTTTCATGGACTGCTTCCGGCACCGCAGCAAGTTGAAAAAGTCGCCGCCGTACCATACGACGTTGTAAATTCCGAAGAAGCCGCCGTGCTGGCTCAGGATAACCCGCTGAGTTTCCTCCGCGTCTCTCGTCCGGAAATTGAAATGGAGCCGGGAATCGACCTCTATGACGACCGGGTTTATGCCAAGGCTGCGGAAAATTTCCTTCGCCTTTGCAAACAGGCCCCGCTTGCTCTTGATGCCGGAAAACATCTCTATGTCTATTCGCTCAAGATGGGCAATCATGTTCAGATCGGCATTCTCGGTGCCGCTTCCGCCGAAGATTATGACCGCGACATTATTAAAAAGCATGAAAAGACCCGTAAGGACAAGGAAGATGATCGCACCCGCCATGTCGTAACCCTGCGCTCCCATACCGGTCCGGTTTTCCTGACCTATCGCGACAGCGCTGCCATTGACTCTAAGATCGCTGCCATTACCGCTACAGTACCGCTGTTTGATTTTACCGCCCCCGACGGAATCGTCCACAAACTCTGGCGTGTCGGCGAGTCCGAAAGTGCCGCAATTTCCGCGCTGTTCGACGAAATTCCGTATCTTTACATTGCCGACGGACATCATCGCGGTGCTGCCGCCTCTCGTACTGCCGCACAGATGAAGGCTGCTAACCCGAACCATACCGGCGACGAAGATTACAACTATTTCCTCTCCGTGATTTTCCCGGCGTCACAACTGCGTATTCTGCCCTACAACCGTGTCGTCAAGGATCTCAACGGCCTTTCCGTCGAGGGGCTGATCAATGCCATTTCCGAGAAATTCACGGTAAAACCCGAGGGCGTCAAGGAACCCGCCCGGTACGGACAGGTCTGCATGTATCTGGATAAACAATGGTACACACTCGAACCCAGGTTCGATTTCAAGAGCCTTGGCGTTATCGAGCGCCTTGACGTCAGCATTTTGCAGGACAATATCCTGGCTCCGTTGTTGGGTATCGACGATCCACGTACCAGCAAGCGAGTTAATTTCGTCGGCGGCATCCGGGGTACTGCCGAACTGGAAAAGTTGGTTGACGGCGGTAAATATTTGGTGGCTTTTTCAATGTTCCCGACTACGGTGAGCCAGATGATGGACATTGCCGACGCCGGCGCGATCATGCCACCGAAATCCACCTGGTTTGAACCAAAACTGCGTGACGGTCTGGTCTGTCATAATTTCTGAGAATCTAACTGAACGTATCAACAAGGGGGAGTGATATGAACGGGAAGGCTGATATCGGTTTAATCGGGCTGGCTGTGATGGGTGAGAATTTGGCGCTCAACATGGCTGGAAAAGGTTTTACTGTGGCGGTTTACAATCGTACCGTTGACCGCGTTGATGCGTTTGTCAGCGGTAGAGGCGCCGGTCTTCCCTTTATACCTTGTCACTCCATTCCGAATTTTTGTGCCGCGCTCGGACGTCCCCGCAAGATCATGATGATGGTCAAGGCGGGAAGTCCGGTCGATGCGCTGATCGGACAATTGCTTCCGTACCTTGATGCCGGCGATATTATTATCGATGGCGGCAACAGTTTCTTCCCTGATACCATTCGCCGGACGTATGAGCTGCGCGAAAAAGGTTTGCGTTTCATCGGAGCGGGAATCTCCGGCGGAGAGGAGGGGGCGTTGCATGGGCCTTCGGTCATGCCCGGCGGCGACCATGATGCATGGCCGCTGGTCAAAGATATTTTGCAGCGTGTAGCCGCTGTCGGTCCAGACGGGGTACCCTGTTGCGAATGGATCGGCGGAGATGGGGCAGGGCACTACGTGAAAATGGTTCATAACGGTATTGAATACGGCGATATGCAGATGTGTGCTGAGGCATATGTGCTCATGCGTGATCTGCTGGGTATGACTGCCGACGAAATGGCTGATGTGTTTACGCAGTGGAATCAGACCGGGCTGAACAGTTACCTTATCGAAATTGCCGCAGCGGTGTTGAAATTCCGTGATCCGGTGACCGGAAATGCGGCGATCGACGTCATTCTTGATACTGCCGGGCAGAAAGGTACCGGAAAATGGACCGGACAAAGTGCGTTGGAACTTGGCGCTCCCGCCGCTACTATTGCCGAAGCGGTTTTTGCTCGCAGTATTTCCGCCCTGAGAGAGGAACGTTTGGCTGCCGCCGCCGCCTATCCATCGGATAAGGTTTGTTGGCAAGGTGACAGAACTGCGTTTGTCGAGAATATCCGTCAGGCTTTGTATGCGTCGAAGATCTGTTCCTATGCGCAGGGATTTCAACTCCTGCGCCTGGCGGGAGAACACTATGGCTGGAATTTGTTGCCGGGGGAAATCGCGTTGATCTGGCGAAATGGCTGTATTATCCGCGCCGCCTTTCTCGATGAAATCAACCATGCGTTCAAGCGAGATCCCGGTCTGCAGAACCTGTTGCTGGATCCTTTTTTCAGCGGTATTGTCAAAGAATGCCTTTCAGCTTGGCGAAAGGTGGTTGCCGAAGCGGTTTTACGGGGAATCCCGGTTCCGGCGTTTTCCAGCGCGTTGGCCTATTTCGACGGCTACCGTGCGCCTTTGCTTGGCGCCAATATGATTCAGGCACAGCGCGACTATTTCGGCGCTCACACTTTCGAGCGTATTGACCGGCCGCGTGGCGAGTTCAATCACTTTGACTGGACTGGTAGCGGCAGCGTTACTTCCGGCAGTTACAATGCCTGATACTTACCAACGCATGGCATCTTCAGGAACGCTTTAAAGGTTCCGGCTTTTGCACTGGTGGTGCGATCTTGGGCTCGGCCGGTGTAATGGCGCCGGATCGGTAAGGCCCGCATGGGGGATGGCTTGCCGGTTTTGTCCAGAGGCTTTTGTAGACAGCTTCCGTGTTCCGGCGCATGCACTTGTTGCCCGGTCGGGCAAAACTCTTGTAGGAAAACATCACTTCACCCTTGATCTCCGGATGTTTGCTGTTATAGCGCAGTTGGTTGGGAATCTCAATATTGCTGTTCCAGCCGGGATTGACCCCGCAGAAGGCCGGTGCATGACCAATGTAAAGATTAACCCGGGTTCCTTTGACGGCGTTTACCCACCAGTCGGTAACAGCGGCGTAGGCGGCTACATCGTGTTCAAAGTGCCAGTAGATTTGCGGTACGATATAATCGATAAGGCCGGAACGGATCCAGTACAGCGAGTCTGCGTGCTGGTTCGAATATGATTCGGAGCCGGAAGTGAGAGACCCTCTTTTGTCGCTTTGATAGTTCTGCCAGATGCCGAATGGGCTGATGCCGAACTGCACCTGACGCTTTTTTGCCGTGTTGTGGGCGTCAATGGCCTTTTTTACTCCGCGGATCAAATTATTCACGTTTTCCCGCCGCCAGTCTTCCCTTGCAATTTTACGGGGGTTGTTACGGGCGAAAGTACGGCTGTCAACGTTGCCGCATCCGCCGTAAGGGTAAAAATAATCGTCGAAATGGATCCCGTCCACGTCATAGTTTTGAATGATTTCCTGAACTGAGTTGATGACGAATTTTACCACCAGCGGATCTCCCGGGTCGAGAATCAAAAGTCTTTTGCCGTCTTTTTCCACTTCCAATACCAACGATGGATTACGGCGGGCGAAATTTTTGTGATCCAGTGATTTCAAATACTCCGTCTTGCCACGCTCCAGTCCCTTGGCTACCCGATAGGGGTTCAGCCATGCATGAAACTGGATACCGCGCTTTTTCGCCTCCGTGACCATGAACGCCATCGGGTCAAAGTTGGCAATTGGTCGACCTTCCGATCCAGCCAGAAAACGGCTCCACGGATTATAGGCGGATGGATAGAACGCATCATTCATCGGTCTGACCTGAAAGAATATCGCGTTGAAGTTCGATCCGCGCAGATTGTTCAGTATCTCGATATAATCCTTTCGGAAAGTATCTGCGTTGTCATGGACATTGAAATCGATGTTGTCTACGGTTGCTACCCAGATTCCGCGCAGTTCCTGGTTCTTCTGGGTATAGGTGGCGGGAATGACCACCGGTTCGGCCGACAGCCGTCCCGCGTAACGTACCGGCTTGCCGGTACCGTTGCGCAGAGTTTCGGTCTTGCCGCCGTATACTGTTGTTGACGCAATCACCAGCAACAGTAAATATTTCAAACCGTGTTTCATTCCGAATGCCCCCCCGCTAGCAGCTCAAACGGCAGTCGATGATCTGTAGTTGCGGACGTTTATCCTGATAATAATCGTTCAGTTGCGGTGTTGCCAGAACATCCATGACCGTGTTTCGGAACTCCGACTGATCGTGATTGAAGGCAATAAAATCCATGGGCTGGTTATACCTGTCAATCAGGACGCCGCGACAATGCTTCTGCCCGATCGCCGAACACTTTATCACCCGCACCCCAGTGAACAGGTAAACCGGTTTGGAGTTGCGATGTCCGAACGGATGCAGCTGATCCAGATACTGGAAAAAGTTGTTGTCCAGTTCGCTGAAATCTACTCTGCCGTCATATTCGGTGGTCTGGCGGAGATCGTCTACTGTCAGTTCTTTACGGATACTGGTCTCCAGAGCCTCATAAAACGGCTTGATATTCATTTCGTTCAATCCCAGTCCGACCGCCATCGGATGGCCGCCGAAACGGTTAAGCAGCGGTGCCGCTTCCGACAGTACCTTGACCAGATTGAGTGTCCCGATACTTCGCCCCGACCCGTGCGCTTCGTTGCCCTGGATAGTCAGCACGATCGCCGGGCGGTTATAGTCCCGCGCCAGTCGTGATGCCACGATCCCGATCACGCCCTGATGCCAGTCGCGACCGGCCACCAGAATTGAGAACTTGCTGTCTACGTCAATATGTTTTTCGATCTGGTCTTTTGCTTCAAGATAGATCTCCTGCTCCTTTTCCTGACGCTGCGAGTTGTACTCCTCGAGCATGGTGGAATAACGGTAGGCTTCGACGATGTTGTCTGCCTCCAGCAGCTTCAGCGCGGTGTTGGCGTCGCCCAGCCGCCCGGCGGCATTGATCCGCGGAGCCAGCTTGAAGGTGATGTCCGATGGCTTCAGCAGCGTCTTAATGCGCGAGGTCTCGATCAGTGCCCGAATGCCCGGCCGCAGTTGCTTTTTCAGCAGTTCGATCCCGTATTTGACCATAATCCGGTTCTCGCCCAGCAACGGCACGATGTCGGCGATGGTTCCCAGCGCCACATAGTCCAGAATATCATGCAGATTGGTATTGAACCCGCCCAGGTTGTTTTCCCGTCCGTACTTGATGAACGCGTGCGACAGCTTGAACGCGGTTCCCGCCCCCGACAGCAGATGTAGATCTTCCAGTTCCGGATAGATCTTGGGATTGATCAATGCCAGCGCGTCCGGCAGCGTATCGCTGGGCTCGTGGTGGTCGGTGATTATGACATCGATGTCTTTACTGCGTGCATAAGTTACCGCTTCGATGCTGGTGATACCGCAGTCGACCGTCACCAGCACCCTACAGGTGTTGTTGGTGTCGATGAGGGCCTTTTCCAGCGACTCAGGCGTGAACCCATATCCGTCATCAAAACGATGCGGAATAAATGAATTGACACTGCCGCCATTCTTGCGCAGTACCCATGAAAGCAATGCGGTTGCGGTTACCCCGTCAGTGTCGTAGTCGCCATGAATAAGGATCATCTCCTTGTTCTGGATGGCTTCCCATAGACGCTTGGCGGCCTGTTCAATGCCCGGAAAACGGTAAGGATCCGATAACTTGTTCAAGTTCGGTTTTAAAAACAGCTCCACCTTGTCGGCGGTGATTCCCCGTGCTGCCAGAAACAGCGCTATCGGCCGGGGAAACGAAAATTTCTCGATCAGTTCCTTTTCAACGTTTGACGGGGCATTGTTCGACAAAACCCATAATTTATTTCCCATGCTTTTCTCTTTCGTTATTTTATCTTACCTGTTAATCTAGCGCCTCAATGCCCCAAACACCAGCCGTTTTATTTTTTTTAACGTTTTTTTTCTGTGCGTGCTTGCAAAATTGAAACTTAAGGTTAATTTAAGCGCATCATCGACGCTGGAAGGTGATCGTATGAATGCCGAAGTGGCGGAACTGGCAGACGCGCTACGTTCAGGGCGTAGTGGCCCTCGGTCGTGTGGGTTCGAATCCCACCTTCGGCACCAATTTAAGCTCAAAACCCGGTCAATCGACCGGGTTTTTTATTTTATATGGCAGGCAATCAATGACAGGATCCTGGATAGGAGATCTTGTGTTTTTGAAAAAATAGTGGATTCAGCCGGACACATGCCCTGGTTGTATCATCTGTTTGAAGATCGGATAAAAACTCTCAACTCGAAAAAAATCAATTTTTCTGCTTGATTTGATTTGCATTATTGCAATGCATCACTATATTAGAGCTCCGTTGAAACGATGGCAACATCGCAAGCAACAAACCACCTTAAAGTGGGGTATTAGCTCAGTTGGCTAGAGCGCTACAATGGCATTGTAGAGGTCAAGGGTTCAACTCCCTTATACTCCACCATTTTTTTACATTTCGCCGGTGAGTATCCCTCATCGGCTTTTTCTTTATATCCCCCTGACTCAAAGACATCTGCAAGAATCCTCCGTCTCCGTATGCCGTGCCAAAAAAGCCATTCAAACGCCTGTTTCCCTCATGTTTGACCGCTGTTTGCTCTCCACTCTCCGTCAGTAGAGGACACGTCTTCTAAATATCGGCAACAGCAAATTCCATCGTATGTTGTTTAAAATAAACATATTGTACCGTAATTGCCATCGTAAAATTGGAGCGCATTTCGTTTGAAGTATGCCAATGACCCCCTTCATGAAGCCACGATACACTAAAAGCTCCCCGGTTTTTGATGAACCTCCGAGGTTAAAGTTCAAAAAAAGCCAGGAAGCACTTTTTGACGAATTTCCCCCAAATTAAGCAAATTATCATTGCCCCGAGCGGAATCGCCTGTGGGTTTTGTGTTTTATAGAATTTCGTACATTGACAAATTTGCCGCTTGTATTGTCTATGAGCGGAGTTATTAATATTAAGGTTCGCTGTGCTGAGCAGATACGGGTTATCTGGGATTTTGCCCGCTTCGTGCTCGACCAGCAAATTCTTTGCTAGACCCTGACCGGTTAGGTGATTTCAAGCGCCCCCGAGGGGGGCGGTATTATACCGCATATGGAATTAATTAGGGGAGAACATAATTTATGAATCAACAATACAGAATCTATGTTAACGAGAAGTTTATATGCCAAAACAGTAAGCAATATATTGGCGGCAGTAATTATGGCGACATCAAGGGCACATTTGATGAATCAGGGAAAATAACTTGGACCAAAAATTGGAATGAAGAACACTCAAAGTGGCTTGAAAATGCATTACAAACTATTCTTAAAAACGGAATAAGTGGTCAAACCAGTTTTATTGATGTAAATAGAAAATCTTATAAGGAACATGATTCACAAGGGTTTCCTGTTGGAAGAGAAAAATATTATAATTGACTGATATCATGACGATCCCGCAACCAGTCCCGGAACCGCAATTGGTTTCCTACGGCGCTGACATTGGATCAATGCATTGTAGTTTTTGATTCAAGCGCATGACATAATAAGTCCGAGATTGAGTCAACTTCTGTGTTACTGAGGTTTCGTCCGAGCCCCAAACGGATGGTTTGGAATGTTTCTTTCTCTGCCATTCCTATCGCAAGAAGAACATAAGAAGGCGTCGCCTTCATCGTAGAACATGCAGAGCCTGCAGAAAAGGAAAGTTTGCCGCGTAAAGCATGAATCAGCGCTTTTGCTTCAATGCCTGGAATCGTAATATTTAAATTATGGGCAAGGCGATTTTGTGGGTGTCCATTAAATCTTATATCAGGAAATTTTGCCCTTAATGAATCATAAAGTCGATCACGTAGATCTCGAATTCTATCGTGGTTAATTTTCCATTCTGAGTCCGCCAACTTCAATGCCTCTGCCATTCCAACAACGCCTGGGACATTGATAGTACCGGATCTGAAGCCACGCTCCTGGCCTCCGCCATGAAGAATAGGGGCAAGTCTAATCATCGGATTGAATGAACGCACAAATAGGCCGCCAACACCTTTAGGACCGTAGAATTTGTGCGCCGAAAATGACATTAGATCAATGTTCATATCATAGACGTTAATCTTCTCATGCCCCATGGCCTGAGCTGCGTCACTATGAAAGATTATACC
>QKAL01000287.1 GCA_003246475.1 Lentisphaerota bacterium | reverse complement strand
AAACTTGCAGAATCCTTGGCGGCAAGGCATTTTTATTAAAAACACGGATTAATGCCATGAACAACCATGAAAGCAAAATCACGCACCTGCCACTGTTGAAGTGCTTCGTCAATGCGGAAGAAAACCGCCGCGAATACTCGATTCCACGACACCAGCACTGCGACTATGAGTTTATCTTTCTGATCTCCGGCAATTACGAGTACCAGCACAACAGCTATACCGGTCGATTACTTCCGGGACAAGGCTTTCTGCTGCGCCCCGGCGACTGGCACATCGACCGTATTTACGCCAACACCCACTATCAGGCGGTCAATTTCATCATTAAAGATGACGAATTAGATCTGCAGCAGGAACACATTGACGAAAAACAACTGGTTGTGACCGACGTCAACGGCACCATCCAAAGGATATTGCGCGATCTTCAAAGGGAAAACAATACCTCCGATATATTTGCACCTCCACTCAAGAATGTCTATCTTCAGGAACTGTACTGGCAGGTAATGCGTTTAATGCCGCACGAAACCATTGACGGGAACCAGTTCCGTGACACCGGAAACCTGCAACTGGCAAAGGCACTGCGACAGGCAGCCATGCGTCATATCAGCCGTACCGTGAGTTTGCCGGAATTGGCGACCCTGCTCAAGTTGAGTCCGAGGACATTGAACAACCGCTGTCACGAATTTTTCGCCATGAGCCCGTTAAAGGCATTTATGAAGATTAAAATGGAAATTGCCGTCGATTTTCTAACCCAAACATCAATGTCGGTGAAAGAGATCAGCGAGTATCTGGGGTTCCAGAACCCATACCATTTCTCCAAGGCATTTCTTCGGATCATGAAAATATCACCGTCGCAGTGCCGTAAATCACGGCAACCATAATCAAATTTTCCATTGCAGACATCTATTTTGCAAAACAAGACATTCTCATTTACCTCTCTGCGAAGTATATTTATTCTTTATAATAACCTTTTTATCAACATAAAGAAGTTAAACAAGTATGAGTATTGCCGAAATGTTACGTAAAAAAATGCAGTTGGAATCATTCAATTTCAGATATGAAATTGAACGCATCTCCGCCGAACTCTCATTCGCCGAAAAACTCACGGTACTGCACCCAGAACACTCCAGTGAATGGCAACCGCTCATCGACAGCGCCGCCACAGCTATTGACGGACTGCCGCATATCTGTGACGCGACAGCCCTTGAGGCGGCTGTCCGTAAGACCGAGAACCTCCTTGCTCCGCTTGCGAAAACAGCAAAAAGCTATACCGTGCATTGCGTCGGACATGCACACATCGACATGAACTGGATGTGGTCATGGCCGGAAACAGTCGCGGTAACCATAGACACATTCAACACCGTCCTTAAACTGCTCGAAGAATACCCTGACTTCATTTTTTCTCAAAGCCAGGCCAGCGTCTATGCCATTGTTGAAAAATTCGCCCCGGAAATGCTTGAAGAAATCCGCCGCCACGTCAGGAATAAACGCTGGGAAGTCACCGCCAGCCACTGGGTGGAAAACGACAGAAACATGGCCTGCGGTGAAGCCTTGACCCGCCATCTGCTTTATACCCGGCGCTATATGAAAAAACTTTTTGATCTAGAACCGGAAGATGTCAATATCGACTGGGCACCCGACACCTTCGGCCATGCCGCAAGCATCCCGACTTATCTGACTCGCGGCGGAATCAAATACACTTATCTGCACCGACCCGGCAACATGACCGATCCCAAGCCCGGAGCCTTCTGGTGGGAAGGGCCGGACGGCTCACGCCTGCTGGTTCGTAACGACATGAAACACGGCTATAACGGCCGCATCGGCAGCGACATCGCCGACAAAATGGTCGATTTCGTCAGGGAGAACGGCGGTCGTGACTATATGTTTGTTTACGGCATTGGTGATCACGGCGGTGGCCCCACCCGTTGCGACCTTAACCGGATCGTCGATATGCATTCATGGCCGATCTTCCCGCAAATAAAATTCTCCTCCGCGCGAGCCTTTTTCGACACACTGGCCGCCGGTGGCGATAACCTGCCGGTACTTTCCGGCGAACTGAATTTCGAATTTACCGGTTGCTATACAACACAGACCCAGATCAAAAAGGCCAATCGATACGGCGAAAATCTACTGGCCGATGCCGAATTTGCCGCCACGATGAACTGGCGTTTGAACCAGTGCAAATATCCCGCCGGACAGTTCGAACAGCTTTGGCGGAATTGTCTGTTTCAGCATTTCCATGACATACTGCCCGGCTCCGGGGTAAGAGGAACCCGCCACTACACACTTGGCCAGTTCCAGGAACTTACCGCAGAAGCCGGCACCATCGAAACATCCGCGCTACGCCGGATCGCCGGCATGATATCCACCAGTACGGAAAACGGTAAGACCACCTCCCCGCTCCATACATTCTTCCATAACGACGGGTTTGGGGCTGGGGTCGGTATCGGCACCGACAGATTCAAACCCAGCTTTGCCGGACAGACAGGACAGGGTGACCGGCCATT
>QKAL01000099.1 GCA_003246475.1 Lentisphaerota bacterium | reverse complement strand
CCTCTCAAAGTGTCATGCCTTTTTCTGATAATGTGATGGTGAATGGTTATGGAACCGGAGAGCTGGAGCAATTGGCGTGGGATTCAAGGGATGCGATTTACCCTTCGCCGAGCACTTCTGAAGGCCGGCGTCTTCTGATAATGCGTTTTGCCAATCCAGATCGTTGCAAGATCGTATCATTGACCGTTGACGGGGTAAAATATCCGTTCAAAATACGTAGCGGTAATTCTAGGAATTTTCTCGATAAGAAAACCGGGAAATACTTAAATCTCAAGATACGTGAAATCGATTTGAGCCGGGCGTTCGGCTCGAAAGTCATGGCCGATTTCAAGATAGACGGTAAGCCGGTGTCCTTGCATTTCACTTTGCCGCCTCCGGCACCAGAATTCAGTGTGACGGTAGATAAAGGATATCCTCGAATTTCATGGCGTTCCATTAAGAATGTTTGTGCGGAAGATTATGTGCGTTTGCCTGAGATTGCCGTTATTGGGTTAAGCGGTACTCTCGCGCGTTACCGTCTGGATGATAACCGCAGCAGTTGCCAGGATTTAAATCCGCCGTCTCACGCGTGTTATTCAGTTGCCTTATCCGGAGGTATCATCAAAACCGCATATTGGACTCAGGATACAGGAATCAAGGAGACTCAGCTTGCGTTGATGGATATTCGCAAACGTACCACGAGCCAGCCAATTAGCATAAATACTATTGCGGAAAGTGTTCCGCGTCCGTTGCGGATTGCTCTTCTGAAAAGCGATTTGTGTTATGAAAATACCGGTATTTCCGGGCGAAAGGCGATGGCGTCGATTGTGGACAAGATTATTGCGGCCCCGCAGATGGTATTACTTGATCAGGAGAGCCGCAAATATTTGAATGAACGGGATAAATTTAAAATGAGTGAGTCGTTGCGTCAAGCTTTCACGCAATCCTCCGCTGATTTTTCCGTTTATATTCGCGACTATTCCCGGCAGGATGGAAATGGCGTAGAGATCTGGTTGAATAAGAATGACCAATCGCGCTTGAACTGGTGGCGGATTGCGGATATCGGCAACCAGTCGGCGGATGCAGAAAAACAATATGTCGCGGCTTCAGATGCCCTGTATGAAAAAATTCTTGCGTTGAGTGATTTCAAGCCTTTGAATGATAAGGAGGAACATAATATTTCTCCGGAAAACATCATTGTGGTCCCATTGCGCCCGTTGAATCAGCCCAGTGTGGTTGCAGATGCAAATGCTATTTCGGAGTCAATCATGTTGCAGTTGTCGGAGCGTAACGAGATGGTGAAAATTGTCTCGGAAGCTGACTGGCAGTTGGCGCTAAACGAACGACTGCAGAATGGCAGTAATGGCGGCGGATATGATTTTGTGAACAAGGTTAATGATATTATGGTCAGCGGGTGGCTGTGGCAGGAAGGGGAACAAAAAAAATATATTTTCAAGGCCAGTGATATTTTTACCGGAGAAGTTCTGGGCTCAAAATCCTGTAGCGGCAAGATTGATGAGGTTGCCGTGGCGTTGAATGACTGGTTGAGCAGTTTGAAATTACGGAAACATCAGGTGGTTGGGAAAAATGAACGGAAGCTGAATACATATTCTGATTGGATTAACAATCGACCGTTGTCGCAGTATGGCCGTTTTGTCCGATATGAACCGAGCAACGCAGCGGCGTTACAAGGAGATACCAGTAGTGTGGCGGATATATATGTGCTGGCGGAAAAAAACTGGTCTGACGGCTATAAAGATAAAGCTATTGCCTTGATTGAAAAGGAATGGAAGGAGAAGAAATCTACGCGTTCGGCGTCGGTGCTGATCCGCTATTACAGTGACCGTTGTCGCAACCGGGAGGCGTTGGTTCTCTGCAATACGCTGATGGAACGGGACGATTGTCCCGAATGGGTGGTCTCCTCCTTCAACCGTTTGCGGAAGAAAGGTTCTAATCGCGGCGCTGAGGTTCGTAATGTGGAAGTAACAGACAATACTACTTCAAAAGATGATGATTTTGTCTCGGACAGTGATGATAAGTCGCAGAATCCGATCCGGAACAATCAGGATGGATTGAGGGTCAAGGTGGTCAAACATGGTAATGTCATTGAAGGCGAGACTAATATGGCTGGTGGAACGAAAGTTAAGATGGTTCTTACTGAAAAATCCATGGACTACATGGGTGAATTTACCATGAAATCGACAGCTGACGATGATGAGTTTCGTACCATGCAATTCCGTTGGATGGTCGACAATTCACAATCGACATTTGAACCTGCGTTTTTTATTGACCGTGAAGTTTGCGGCGCCGAATGGGGACCTGGAAGTCCATGTATCACGAACCGTCTGGCCTTCAATCTGCCTGGAGACGTTCTCAGTCAGGGAGTATATAATGAAATGGTCAGTAAATACGGTATCTGGTATAAAGGTCTTCTCCGACGTTATCCCAGAGGAAATGATTCCGGAGAGATCATGGATCTGATCCGGTTTGAAAAGAACTATCGTTCGTATGCGGAACGGTCGAAAAATGTTCCAAAGGTATGGGTGGTTGACGATGCTGAACTCGCACGTTCCAAGCGTGAAACGGCAAGGCGTGATAAAGAATATAAACATTCCGTTGTGATTTTGGCCGCAGGATGGAACTCCATTAATCCATTCAGCGAATCATTGCCCGCGGAGATGCAATTTGTTCGGTTGGCTTATCTGTTTCAAGCGTATACTCAATCGACGTGGTGTCCGCTTTACGATGTTTCTTATGTCCGGGCAATAATGGAGTTGAAAAAATATCCGGAAATCAAAGTTCCCGATTTTATGTATTATGATCCGGATGATGTGAAAGTACATCATTCTCAGCTCAGAAAAGGGGGCGACCTGATCAACAGTTTCGTTAATCAAATTAAAGATGAAAAAGAAGACAAACACCGTTACGTTTTAATGAAATTGACTCAAATTTTGGCAATGGATTATATGTCGCAGTTTGGAAATTCTCGTGCCCGCCAGTTATATGGTAAGGTGATGAACAGAAAAATACCGAAAAATCGTGAGGAATTCCTTAAAGGTGATCGTTCTGAGCCGTTTTTGGTTTATATGGCCGGAAAGAAAAACCAGGCGGCGCGTGAAGTCCTGAAAAATCAGTGGAATAATTATGGTTCGCCGTCCTATGAGGAAGCAGCCGATTATTTATACTATCTGGCGGCCTGCGGTGATATTGAACTTGTGGCGTTGATTCTGGAAAAATCAAATTCATCGTGCAATCCCAAGCAGTTACGGTGGGCACCGCCTGAAGTCTTGCATGCTTTGCTGACGCAGCATGCAGAGGCTTTTGACCGCGATTCTTTTTATTATCTGATTCTGGGAACGAAAGATGCCGAGGCGGCAAGAAACGTCTTCCAGTCAGATCTATTTGACAAAAATGAGTTTCTGGTTCAGTTTTACGGTAGGCCACCGGATGAGATTCCCGATGTTATTCAGGAGGAATTGGGAAGATATAAAAAAACAGAGGCGAAAAAATAATGATTTGTAAATATCTTTTCATTTTAATATATTTCATTGTGGCGTCAATTGGGGCCGTAAGCGTTAACGATCTTCTGCTCGATTCGTCCGGTCGACCGTCGCCTCCGGGGTTGCCGCTCAGTGAGTGGACGAAATATATTGGAGAAAACAGTATGCCGGATGACAGTGTGGGGCACAATCCCATGTTTTCCCGCGATCCGGTGATTACCTCTTATGATGTGGCGTTGTTCCGGCAAAATGCCAGAGAGTTATTGTTGTGGGAATTTCGTAAAGATTTAAAGAAGAAATTGTTCAATCTGGGGTTCATGCAAGCGGAGTCGTTTGTGGGAAGCTTTGTCAATCAAAAATATTTCATTATGTTTCAGGACAAAGAGGATCGGGAAATGGCTTTTCTCCTGTATCTGCGATTGTTTGATCCACAGCAGAGATTAGATTCGTCGTTCTATTTTCGGATGTTGCATGCCTCTGGAGACTGCGGCAAATCTTTTCTGGTCAAATATAACGATATCTTTAAGCGCCTGCATTGGAATGAACCCTGCGATCTGGAAAAAATTAGCAAGGATAATGCAGAGTTAAAATCAATATCTCCGGATGAAATTCGGATTCAGATATATAACGCACGGTTGAATCGGTATAAAGTTGACGCAGGCTGGTTCGATTTTACGTTGCTCAACTTATTCCCGGCAGATAAGGTGATTAAAGATCTTATTCCCATGGATAAACCCTCTTCCCCACGGGCAAATTATATTTTTTATCTGGTGTCTAAATGTCCGAATATCGATGACCAGATGGCAACGCTGCTGTTGCCTTTTCTTACTGTAATCGGTCATCGTGATGATCCAGGTGCAATCAATTTCAGTCATCAGTCCAGAAATAGTTTTATGGTTGGAATGGCGGGAAAGAATACGATTTTAGATGAACGTATCCGTCAGGTCTTTGCCGATGCCATGCTTTCCTTTTCAGATCCCGCCGACATCCCCGCGGTTCAGCTGCTTAGACGTGGCAAGAAAGAGGATCTGTTGCTGGTCGGTGAGATTCTTGA
This sequence comes from Lentisphaerota bacterium, assembly GCA_003246475.1. Taxonomy (GTDB): domain Bacteria; phylum Verrucomicrobiota; class Lentisphaeria; order Victivallales; family SZUA-371; genus SZUA-371. The sequence continues at coordinate 5,062 of QKAL01000099.1, read as the reverse complement.
GGCCAATCCGGAAAGCATTACGGTTTTCAGAGATTATGCCAGATTGTTTGGCAGTCAGGAACAGGCTTTCATCCTTTGGCAGAAAACCATGGATGCGGTTGGAAAAATTGAAGATAACTCCTTTGATGTCGTCGGAAGGCGGAATTACAGACTCAAATTTGTTGTCCAGGCTGCTATTCCCCTGCTGGAGTTTAAAGGTGATATGTCTGGAGAAAGCGCGCGTCAGATCATTGAGACAATTATGCGTTTTCCTGAAAGTTCTTACCTGTATTATAATTATTTCTTATCGCAGAAGAAGCTTCACCCTCATTGGGCACCGTTGCTGCGCAATAGTTTTTTTGCGGAAAAGAAAACTGCATATGTTGTGATTCAGCTGGCTACCATGTTCCCGTCCGGTGCTCTTTCCTCCGAAGTCAAACGTTGCCTGCTGGATTACTACTTCTCTACTCAGGATAACCCCAAATTAAACCGCCTGCCAGTTGATGTGCGCAATTCTTTGTTGAGCGTTGACAATGCTGAATTGCTCAAGGTGATTGTGGAGTACGGTTATTCTCAAAATTATTCAGCTAAAAACATTGACCGGTGGCACGTACTGATTCTTAACGGCGGGGCCAAATATAACCCCTTACTTTTGCAATTGGCACAAGGAGAAGATACCGAGTTTGCCTGCAAAGCCTTGGCGTTGATTGGCGCTCAAAGCCTTCTGGCCAGACCATGCGCTTCGGCGTTGATCAAGCTTGCCGACGCCAAAGAGACCGACTTTACCGTTCGTATTGCAGCTTTTTCCGCGTTGGCTGAAATAGGCGCCTTTGAAAGTATTCCGTTACTGGAAAAGTACGTCAAAAATAAAAATAAAATGGTTGCCAAGGCCGCGCGCCAGGCACTGATTATATTGAAAAAAATAGAATCCGAACAGGATTTGCCGGATGGGTCGATGATAAAACCCGAAATTCTGAAAGCAATCAGAGGTGATATCCCATGAAATACCTGATTATCATCATGTTGTTGTGTTCCTCTCCTGCTGCATGGGCTGTTCCTCGACTGGCTTTGTTTGATCTGGTTGATGGGAAAGGGCAGCCATCTGAGGAGGGAGCTAATTTCACGTTGATTCTATTGACCGCTATGAGTTCAATTGATTCCATTGAATTGATTGAACGTAAGGAAATGTTCCGGATTATGCAGGAGAGGAATCTTTTGGAATCCGGTTTGACCGAACAACAGTACCGTGATCTGGCGGATATTCTCAGGGCGGACTATCTGGTTACTGGCAGGATCTATCGTACCGATGGCGAAAAGATGATTAATATAAAAATGGTACACTGTCTCAGAGGTGACGTTTTTGGCCGTGCTTTTTGTGTAGCAAAGGACGGAGATGTTGAAGCTTTGGCGAAAATAATTACTGATTTTATTAGTTCAAAAATCATAAAAAAAGAGGAATCTTTATCTCAATACCCCTGACTATTTTCTATAGCGGAGGGCGACGAACCAGCGTTTGGAAAGGTAAAGGCTGTCGTGCCGCCACTTTTCCGGGGAGATTTCCCATTTGCGCAGGAAGTTGCGAATCAGTAGACTGTAGTTTGGACCATCCCACGGATCGTGCATGTAGACCCGGCCGTCGCGAACGCCGAGAAAACCGACGTAATGCGGTACGTCGGCGAGGATCAGTACGGTGACTTGCCAGTCGTTGCTTTTCAATTCGACAAGTTCATCGACCGTTCCCGGTTCGCGGGCGATAATCTCCAGATCGTAACGCTTTGCCAGTTTATTCCAGTTCTGGCGCGGCGTGCCATGGTGCGGCGAGGCTTCCATCAGGGCGATGAGTGTCTCTTCGCTTTCCTCGATTCCCATGGCATGGAGCATCATCCTGGCGCAGGCCGGGCCGCAGGAAAAACCTTGCGTTTGCTTGTAGTAACGCATAGATGCCGCCCCTTTTGCCGATTACCTGAAAATCAGTCGCAGGAGCTTCATTTTCCAGTCGTGGTAGGGCGGATAGCGCAAAGGCATGTCCGGCAGGTTGGGTTTGCGCATGACTGGTTTATGGTGCGAAAACGTTCTGAAGCTGTGTTCGCCGTGGTATGCTCCGATGCCGCTGCTTCCGACGCCGCCGAACGGCATCGACGGGTTGGCAAGATGAACTATGGTCTCGTTGATACAGACGCCGCCGGAGGATGTTCGTTCGACAATGATCTGCTGTTTTTGCTTCGACTTCGAAAAATAATATAGAGCCAGCGGTTTCTCGCGGCTGTTGACAAAATCCAGGGCTGCGTCGAAATCCTCGAACTCGACAAGCGGCAGAATCGGCCCGAAAATCTCTTCGGTCATGATCCGGCATTCCGGAGTGATATTGTCGATAACGGTCGGGGCGATGTATTTGTGTGCGCGGTCGGTCTCTCCGCCGCACAGGATGTTGCCTTCGTTCAAAAGCGCGGTCAGACGGTCGAAATGCCGCTCATTAACGATACGAGGAAAGTCGCGGCTTTCCCTGGGGTTTTCGCCGAAAGATTCCCGGATGCATCGCAGCAGTGCCTGCACGAACCGGTCTTTGATCTTTTGATGAACCAGCAGATAATCCGGGGCGACGCATGTCTGCCCGGCATTGAGGAATTTGCCCCAGCAGATACGCTTTGCCGCCAGTTCCACGGCGGCGTCGCTGTCGACGATGCACGGGCTTTTTCCGCCCAGTTCCAGTACTACCGGGGTTAGATTGGCCGCTGCAAGCTGATAAACTTTTTTGCCGACCGCTGTACTGCCGGTAAAGAAAACCAGGTCGAAACGTTCCCGCAGCAGGGATTCGCCGATCTCCGGCCCGCCTTCGCATACGGCGATGTATTCGGGCAGAAACAGTTCGTTGATGATCCTGCTGATAATCCTTGCGGTGGCCGGTGACAGTTCCGACGGTTTCAGTACGACGCAGTTCCCGGCGGCGATTGCGCCGATCAGCGGGCTCATCGCCAGGCCGAAGGGATAGTTCCAGGCCGAAAAGATCAGTACCGCACCATACGGTTCGGGATAAATTTTTCCGGATGCGGGCAGATTACCCATGGCAATGGCGGCACGGCGCGGCTTCATCCATGAGCGCAGTTTTCGCAGCATCAGGTTTACTTCGTCATAAAACATGCCGACTTCCGACAGGTAGGATTCGAACGGCGATTTGCCCAGATCCTGCTGCAGTGCCGCGAGTATTTCCGGTTCATTGCGTTTGACCACTTTCTTCAGTTCTTCGAGTGCTTCCAAACGATATTTGGCGGTCAGGGTCACCCCCGACCGGTGGTATCGTTGTTGCCGCAGCAGCAGTTCACTATACGTTACATCCATGGTTCCGGCCTCGCTGGCGTGTTGGTTTAATGTTAATCGCCATAATAAACTTTGCCATCATTTTGCCGAAAATCAACTGCCGGATATTAAAAAGCTTCATCTAATAAGGTGCTTTTACCGCTTCAAATTTCATGGGATTGAGATCGTGCAGAAGTATCGGCTCTCCAAGGGTCTTTTGGATTGGCAGCGACCAGATTTTTCCGTCACGCGCAAACAGTACGCGATGTCGTTTGCTGTCATAATCGGCCCAGCGCCATTTTGAACCATCAAGAAGCGGCATATTTGGCGCGCTTGCCGCAACGATCATGTGTTTTTCCCAGTAAACTCCGTATCCGGGGCTGTCCGGGAGCCCGAGGACAAAAGTCTTTTTTAGAATCAGATTGTGGATCAATTTTTTCTCAAAATAACCTTCATTATCATTGTATTCTGTGTTGACCCAGCCGTCGCGTTCCAGTTTCGGCAGGTAGATTCCCGGGCACTCTCCTCCATGTCCGAATTTCTCAGGGGCAGCATCCTCTTCCTTGAACTTCCCGCTACGCTTTGATTCGATATGTTCCCCGCGATGCGGATATGGTTTATTGATCCAGACATGGCGGTTATCCGTAAATATTCCACCGCCATTCCAAGCCGATCCGTTGAACCAAAGATCAATGGCTTTGAGATATGGCGCAATCGATATCGCCGTATATGAAGGTTTTTTGAAATTTTTCGGAGATTTCAGTTCCGCCAGTTCTTTATGGTATTTCCTGGCAATTTTCGCTCTGGCAGCCTGATTTATCTCCAGCCATTTGTTAAAAGATGATGTTGAAATATCGGATGGAAATTCCGGCACGCCCTCGAGTTGGAGCAGCTCTGAAATTTTTTCTTCAATAGGATCTCCCATCTGCCATTGTGTGGCAAAATAGATCAGATATTTGCCGTCGGGTGTTAAGTCGCAACGGTATTCATATATCCGGCCGTGAAGCCATTGCCCCAGTTCAAAGGTGTCATTTTTAAGATCCCAGTCGATTGTTGCGACCCGGTTGGATGGTCCGCGGCGAAAAATCACCGCGGTATCCGCGTTTCGAGCCAGAATGGCATGTACTCTCGCTGGAACGTTCGTGTTTATGTCTGTCTGTTCTGCCTCAAAACTCATAATCGCACCACCTCTCTTTTTCCGAAAGAATCTCGATCTTCAGTGGAAGACTAAGATGATGCGAAAATATATCCGGTTAATTTTGTCTTGCAAACGGGCTATGTGATAATATTGAAATCGGTGATGGCGAAGGTAACCTCTTCTCCGGTAAGCCGTGTTGTTTTCGGGTTGTCGACAGTACCGGTGATCCGCAGCCGGATAAAACGTCCATTTTTTGCCGACGACATCACTCGCTGTTCAATCGGGTTTGCCTGAATGTTGGCAAATTCACCGCAGGATAAAGACTCACCCCATTCCGCACCGTCCGGACTGACATGGAAATCGTAATGATCCGGCAAAGAGGCATTTGTTCCAGGCCGCATGGTAAAACCTTTGACCGTAAGCATTTCTTTCATGTCGATCACAACTTCACCCGGTAAAATGCTTTCCCAGTCAATGCCCGGATCACCGTTGATGAGATTGGTGGCATTGCCGCCAGTTGCCGTAACGATTTTCCAGGAGGTACGGTCATGCCGGATTTCCTGTCCCTGCCGGGCTGATTTCAGTGTGGGGACCTTGTAGACACCGCAGAAGGTGATAACCGGAACATCATTTGCCTCAATCACCCGCAAC
>QKAL01000239.1 GCA_003246475.1 Lentisphaerota bacterium | reverse complement strand
ATCGTCCGGAGGTGAAGAAATATCTGCAGTCCGGTAAAAATATGATTCAGGTCGTTTTCCGCAGTGCGTCGAAAGAAGCGGCGAAGGAGGCGGAACGTCAGCCTCTGCCGATTCCGGGAACGCCTTGCAATACAATACCGAACATGAATCTGATTCGCAAGGTGCAGTGCCATGCCGGGTGGGATTGGGGGATTACGCTGGTGGTTTCCGGTATTTACGGAGATATTTCTTTGTGCGGAGTGGAACAGGCCTCGGTTGAATATGTATCTGCGGTTCAGAAGCATGAAAACGGGTTCTGTAAAGTGACCGCTTGTGCCGAGATCAAGGCCGTAAAAAAAGGTAAGGTCGCGGTAACGTTTGAATTCAATGGTGAGAAGATTGTAAAACAGGTCAACGCCGATGTTGGCGAAAATCAGGTCAAGGTTGAATTTCAGGTGAAGAAACCTGAATTATGGTGGCCAGCCGGTTACGGCGGGCAGCCGTTGTATCCGTTGACGGTCAGTACCGCTGATGATGCAATAACCCGGCAGATCGGGTTGAGAACGTTGGTTGTGGTGCGTGAAAAGGATGAAATCGGGGAAAGTTTTGTGATCCGGGTTAACGGCGTTGACATTTTCTGCAAGGGCGCAAACTGGATTCCAGCCGATGCCATGCCGGAACGACAGACAACTGCGGTATATGAACAGTTGCTGGAATCGGCCCGGCGTGCAAATATGAATATGCTCCGGATATGGGGCGGTGGTCAATACGAGAAGGATGCTTTTTACGAAATCTGTGACCGCAAGGGCATCATGATCTGGCACGATATGATGTTTTCCTGCGCGTTGTATCCGGCTACACCCTGGTTTCTGGCGAATGTCAAGGCGGAGATAGTCCATCAGGTCAAGCGTTTGCAGCACCATCCGTGTCTCGCGCTCTGGTGCGGCGATAATGAAGTAATCGGTGCATTGAACTGGTATAAGGATGCCAAGGAGAAGCGAGGGACCTATATTGTCAATTACGATCGACTTAACCGGATGCTCGGTGAAGTGGTTGAGGAATATGATCCTGAGCGATTGTTCTGGCCGAGTTCTCCCTGCGGAGGGCCGGGGCAGTTTAACGATGGCTGGCATGATGACACCCAAGGCGACATGCACTATTGGAATGTCTGGCACTCCCATGAACCCTTTGACTCCTATTATAAAGTCAGACCGCGTTTCTGTTCTGAGTTCGGGTTTCAGTCGCTTTCATCCCGGAGTGTGTTCGATACGTTTGCAACGGCGGCGGATGAAAACGTTTTTGCCCCGGTCATGGATCACCACCAGAAGTGTGTTCACGGCAACGTCAATACCATCAGCATGTTTGCGCGGTATTTCAGGATGCCGGAAGGATTTGACAATTTTCTTTATCTGAGTCAGGCACAGCAGGCATTGGCCATCAAGACGGCAGTTGAATACTGGAGAGCGTCGCGACCACGTTGCATGGGAACAATTTTCTGGCAGTTGAACGACAACTGGCCGGTAGCTTCCTGGGCCAGCGTGGAGTATGGCGGTCACTGGAAGCAGTTGCAGTATCATGCCCGTCGTTTCTTCAATCCTGCAGCTGTTTTTATGATTCAGAAGGACGGCGAAGTGGAGATATGGGCTGTAAACGATCATAATTATTCTTTGGATTTCAGTATCACGGCCCAGATATGTGATTTCAGCGGCAACGAGGTGCAGCGTTTCGAGATGAAAAGCCGGATTGCCGCCGGATGCAGTAAAAAATTGAAGTCGTTGAAGATCGGCAAGCTGGATAAAGCCGCCAACGAATTGTTCATGGTGGTGGATACCGTGGTTGGAGGAGAAACTTTGCGCAACACCCATTTCTTTGCCAACTACAAGGCGTGTGATCTGGCGAAGGCGAATGTCCGTGCGGAAGTAAACGGTAAAACGGTGACACTTTCAACCGATAAACCGGCATTTTTCGTTACGCTGGAGACACCAGGTATTCCGGGGATTTTATCTGACAACAGCCAGACGTTGCTGCCGGGTGAAAAACTGACCTTGACCCTGGATACGGATGCTCCGGTCGATAAGTTGGGCAAAGTGTTAACGGTGAAACATCTGCGGGAAACTTACAATTGATGTTGAGTGTATAAAAATGCGGCCGGAGTCACGAATGACGCCCGGCCGCTTTTTTTTGCCTAAATTACATCTTCCAGTTGATGTTGATTTGGCTGTTTTCTCTAACGCTTTGCCAGGCTGAGTCGATCAGTTGATCGACATAATATCCGGTAGCGTCGGACTGTGCCTGCTGCGAACCGTTTTCGACGTCGCGGCAGAATGCGCCTATGGCCCGGTCGAACGGTGAGCACGGGTCTAAATGATATTCTTTGGTGTTGCCGGTCCGGTTGTCAAGATGGCGCAGGATCGGGGCTCTGACGCTGTGATCGGTCCATTCCGGGCCGTAAAATTCCAAGCGTCCGTTGATGCCGTTGATCTCGAAACGCTCATCCCAGCCGCTATTGAAATAGCCTGCTTTGGATGACGGATGCGCCAGCGCCAGAACATACACCGGGCAGCGATTGATTTCCAGCAGTAACGAGGCATGGAGATCGATATCGAATCCTTCGGGAACGTAGATTGCCGCGGAAATTTTTTCCGGCTTGCCCAGCAGAAAGCCGACCAAATCCAGGACGTGACTGCCGCCACAGTTCAAGATGCCGCCGCCGTAGGCTTTACGGACGAATGACTGTCCTTGCGGCGGAACTGCAAAGATCCCGTCGGTCGGGATTTTGCCGTTGGGGATGCCCCAGTTCTGGCATGATCTGAAATCGGCGGAGATGATCTGTCCCAGTTCCGGAATCAGTTGTTTTGCCATTTCGACGGCGGGCAGAAAACGCTTCATGTAACTGGTATAGAAAAGGGTGCCTTTATCACGGGCTGCCTTGACGATGGCTGCTGAATCGGCGGCATTGAGCCCCAGCGTCTTTTCGCAGATTACCGCTTTGCCGGCGGCAATGGCATCCATGCAGATCGGGTAATGTGCGGAGGTCGCGCAGGTGATGTTGATTAAGTTAATGGAGGGATCATTGATGATCTGTTGATAATCGGGGGTGAATTCGGCCCCGGTTTCAGCTTGCCATTTCATGGCGGCATCGCGGTTCAGATCGCAGACCCATTTTACCTTGGCCTGAGCTTTTGCAAGTCCAGAGAAGTGGAACTGGGAAATATTGCCGCATCCGATTACTGCTGCGTTGATACTCATCTTTTTTCTCCTGATCAGGGGGTTACTACTACTTTGACCGTTTGGGGGTCGCGGCGTGCGATGTCCATGGCCGCAGCCATGTCGTCGAGCTTGCAGACATGCGAGATAAACAGATCCGGGTCGATGACCTTTTCACGAAGGAACTGTACTGCCATGGGCCCGAACAGTGCGGGAGAGGCGAAGGAGGCCCGCAATTGCAGTTTTTTGAAGTGGAAGTCGTCGGCGTTGAAGTTGCACATTTCCCGACCCGCTCCTCCGATTCCCAGGAAGGAGATGATTGCTCCTTTGGCCGCGAGTTTGAAGGCGTTGGGCAGAACGACTGGCGGCGCGGTGACGATGATCCGGTCGATCGGGCATTGGAAATCGTATTCTGCAATGGGTTGTTCTTCCGGATCAAGCCAGGCATCGAAACCAATGGCGGTTGCAGTTTTGAATCTGCCGACCCGCTTTCTCGTATCGCTGACGAAAATCTTTCTTACTCCGGCGCGGCGTGCCAGCGCCTGTGCCATCAGGCCGATAGGTCCCATGCCGATAATCAGAACGTTGTTGGTTGGTCCCAGATCGCTCAGGCGGCAAAGGTCGATGGCGACGCCCAGCGGTTCCTGAAGACTGGCCTGGACGGGAGTTAATCCTTCATAGCGGATGGCGCAGATGCCCGGGGCAATCATCTCCTCGGCAAATCCGAAGCTGTTGGTGAAAAAGAAACTCTGGATGTTGGTACACAATTCCTGTCGCGTGTTGCGACAGTTATCGCAACAGCCGCATGGCGTGGCCGAATCCAATACGATCTTGTCGCCGGTTTTGACGTTGGCGACGGCGCTTCCGGTTTCCATTACGATTCCGGCTACTTCATGGCCGAATTGCCGGTCGGCTTCGGCGTTGTGATTTTCCTGCAGGTCGGTGCCGCAGATGCCGCAGGCTTCGACTTTGACCCGGATTTCTTCGGGTTTCAATGACCGCGATTCCATTTCGCGTACGACGATGCTGCCGTTCGGACGTATAAATGCAGATTTCATGTTCATCCTCATATGGGTTGGTTTGCTATTTGTAAATTTATATTATTTAAGCTATAATATCAATGCATGGGAATGATTGTATTGATGGATTTTTATGACATATGGTGAACTTATGAGTAATGATGAATCATGTCTGGACGGCCCGTTGTGGCAACCGTCGCCATTGGGATATCGGTTGCCGCAATGCTCTCCGCTTTATATCGACCGGTACGATGCCCCTCGTCATGCGGCGGTGATGACACAACATGATTTCTGGGAGATAACCGCAGTGCTGTCCGGAAAGGGATGTCTCCATGCCGACCGGGAATATCTGTTGGAGCCCGGTGTCGTGATACTGATGCCGCCGCATTGTTCGCACCGTGAGGAGGCTGGACATCTCGAGACTATCTGGGTGGGAATTGCCGGAGAATTGCCATTCTTGGATTCGCCTGTTCCGTTGATGGTGGTGTCGGCGCGGCTGATTGATAAGATTAAGGAATTATGGCTGCTGTCGACGCGTAATTTTGGCGAAATCGGCATGGAGTTGGATGGGATGATGTTGCAGATTATCGGTATGTTACTGCGCCTGGGTCACAGTAGCGAAAGAGCCGAGCCGCCGCTGGAGTATGCCGTCAAATACCTCAACGCACATTTTCAGGAAGTGGTGGCAATGGACGAATTGGCGAAACGTTGTGGTATGAGTACTGGACATTTTTTTCGCCAGTTCAAGCGTTTTACCGGCAGGACGCCGGTGGAGTTCCTTACCGGACTGCGTTTGCGCTGTTCCATGTTTTGGCTGACGCAGACGACGGTTAACGTCTGCCGGATCGCCGAGATCGCCGGTTTTAGCGATCCCTATTACTTCAGCCGCGCATTTCGCAAGAATGTTGGCATGAGTCCGACGGAGTATCGGCGTCAGCGGGAATTGCGGTAGCTGCGCGGCGACTTATGATATAAGATGGAGAAGCGGCGTGAGAAATAATTGGGATCGTGAAAGCCACAGGCGAAGGCAATTTCGGTTATGCTCAGATCGTTGGCGGCCAGTAGTTCCGCCGCGCGGCGCAACCGAATTTTGATCAGATAATCGATGGGGGAATCGCCGGTGGCTGTTTTAAACAGTCGTAGCAGGTTGTTAGGTGAGGTCTTGGCGCAGCGGGCGATTTTCGCCAGCGTCCATTCAGCGGTGAAATCCGATTCCAGTCGACTGATGACCTCGCCCATACGTACCAGAGCGGCGCGATTGTCGGCGTGAATGGCGGAATGTCGCCGGGAAACGAAGACGATTATATCCATCAGCCGGTTGAAGGCGGCGGCTTCAAAACCGTCGGACTGGATGGCAAGTTCGAGCTGGAGCTCTTCGGCCAGAACCTTGAGTCCTGCCAGATCGGTTGCATTCAGGTGCAGCCGGTGTTTGAAGGTACGTGGTGTACGCAGTGTCGGCTCGAGTTGGAACATGACGTTGTACCCGGGGATTTTTCTTAACAGTCCCAGTGGTAACGGCAGGGATGACGGGGCGAATTGGATATTGAGCAGACTGATCTTTTCGCGTTCGCGAAAGGCGTGTTCGCAGAATCCCTGCAGTAGAAAGACGTCGCCTTGAGAAACCGGGTATTCAACTCGGTTGATGACCTGAATGCCTTTGCCGGAGGTGATGATCACCAGCTCGGAGAAGTCGTGACAGTGCATGATTTCTGTCAGGTCGTGAGCGTGCTGCGGTTCTGGCGAGGCCAGAACCTTCTGCACTGCAATTGGGCAAAGCGGTACGGTGAAATAATGCCTGCCCAGGGCTTGAATCGTGTTTTTCATTATGGTGATATAGTATAGGTTTTTTGTGATATTTTCAAGGTATTATTTCCTGAATGGTGTATAATTATGTTTGATAATATCAATGTGCCAGAGGAGGATATAATGAGTTATAATCAAGATTGTGTAACGATGCGTTCCATGCCGTTCTGGTGCGTCGGGAATACGTTGAGCGATCCGTTTGGCGGCCAGGTGTTGAATAAAATGGATTCGGCGGAGGTGGCTCAGATCATTGCCGATGCCGTTCGTGAAGGATATGTTGAGGCGACAAGTTATCATGACGACGACCTGATCCCTTGGGATCCGGCATGCCCGGAGGATGATCTTGACGCCAGTAGCGCTGCATATAAAAAACTCCGCGAGATCAAGGCAATTCTGGATGCCGCCGGAGTTTCGGTCAATGCCTCGATCTGCAGTTTGCACGGTCATAAGATGTTTCGCGACGGTGGTTTGTGCAATCCCGATCCGGAAATCCGCTGTCTTGCCCGTTTAAAGGTTGAGAGGACGTTACGCATCGGGCAATTTTTCGGCGCCAGGCATTATGTCTACTGGGTGGCCCGCGACGGCTTCGAAGTTCCCGTCGTTACTAAGTGGAATCAGGTTTATGACTGGTTGGCTGAAGAGCTTAACCATGTTTATGATTATATCCGGCAGCAGGGCATGACCAATTATCTTGGAGCGACCATCGAGCCAAAACCCAACGAGCCGCGCGGACAGATGTTTTTGCCGACCAGTGGACATGCGGTGGGGTTCATATACGGTAAGCTCAAGCATCCCGAGTTCTGGGGCGTTAATCCGGAATTGCTCCAGCACGAGAGTATGGCGTTGATGAATGCGGTTATGACTGTCGGCTATCTTTGTTCGATGGATAAATTGAAGTTTCTCCACTTTGGCAGCCAGATCAAGGCGCAGTTCGACAACGACTTTCCGCCACTGATCGGACCGGAAGGGCTCAAGGAAACCGTGATGATGTTTCATGCACTCAATCAGATCGGTTGGAAAGGCGTGGTTGAGTTCGATTGCCACATGCTCCGTGCCGAAGGCGATCCCGAGAATGAGACGGCTAGCCGCCGACAATTTATCGTTAACTGTTCGATGGCTCTGGAAATGGCATTGAAACTGGCTCGCCGGATTCAGCCACCGCAGCCTGACGTTTCCCAATCAGCTGCCGATTTGGTCTCAATACTCCAGATGTGCGCTTTGGAAGTCAATCCTAAACGAGGACGAACGTAATGAGTTTATATCTGGGAATCGACGCGAGCACGCAGGGCATCAAGACTGTGGTTATCGATACGGCTGCCGGAAAAATTGCCGGAGAGTCGGTGGTGAATTTTGGCAATGACCTGCCGCAATATCGTTCGCCCAACGGTTATGTCCACAATTCCGATCCGCTGATCAAACAGGCCGACCCGCTGATGTGGCTGGACGGACTGGCCTTGGCTCTATATCGTTTAGCCGGTTCCGGCGTGAACATGGCGGGGATTGCGGGAATTTCCGGTTCCGGCCAGCAGCACGGGTCTGTTTATCTCAATGAGCGTTTCAATTCCGTTCTGTCTTTACTCGATGTCCATAAGCCTCTGGCGGATCAGCTTGCTCCAGCGTTGAGCCGGAAAGTATCCCCCATCTGGATGGACCGTTCGACCGAAACTGAATGCCGCGAACTCGCGGCGCGTTTTGCCGATCGGATTCAATCCGAAACCGGCAGTCCGGCGATTGAACGTTTTACCGGACCGCAGATCCGCCGTTGGTCTAAAACCGATCCGGCAGCTTATGGACAGACGGCGCACATCCATCTGGTCAGCTCGTTTTTGTGTTCGGTGATGTGCGGCAAGTCCGCCCCCATTGATTTCGGTGATGGCGCGGGAATGAACCTGTTAAATCTCAAAACACTGCAATGGGATGCCGAGATTGCGGAATTTACCGCTCCCGGCCTGGCGGTAAAACTTCCAGTTGTGGTGCCCTCTGCCACCTTGGCAGGTAAACTTCATCCGTATTTCCAGCATTATGGACTTCGCGCCGGGATTCCGGTGGCGGTTTGGACTGGCGACAATCCTTCCAGTCTGATCGGCGTGGGCGGCGGATCACCCGGCGTGGCTGTGATCAGTCTTGGGACCAGCGACACCTTTTTTGCCGCGATGTGCGACTTCAAGACCGACCCGGCGGGTTGCGGCCATGTCTTCGGCAATCCGGCAGGCGGCTTCATGAGCCTCATCTGCTTTACCAACGGTTCGCTGGCTAGGGAAAAGGTCAAAGACGGATGCCTGGTTGACTGGGAGTTTTTTGACCTTATGGCTTGTGAGCAAACGCCGCCGGGAAATAATGGGAAGCTGATGTTGCCCTTCTTCGAACCGGAAAGCACGCCGCTGGTACTTGAACCAACGGTTCGGTATAATTTCATTACCGCCACAGCGGCTGAGAAGGTCAGGGCGGTATTGGAATCACAGGCTTTGTCGATGAAACTGCATTCCGCCTGGTTGGGAGAGGATTTTCAGCGCATCCGAGTTACCGGCGGCGCGTCGAAAAGTCCGGCATTCAGGCAGATTCTTGCCGATGTGTTTCAGGTAGAAATCGAAACGATTGCGGTCAGCAACTCCGCGGGACTGGGCGCGGCCATCCGGGCCGCCAATGCTGCGGGCGGAATTGCCTTCAATACGTTGAATGAACAGTTCTGTAAAACGGTTGAACTAATTAGGCCCAACGCCGCAAACGCCTCCATTTATGATCGTTTACTCGAGGAATACGCCGGGTTTGAACGTCATTGAGCCGGTGCTGCAGTGGTGCGGCGCAGGATTAATCTGGCCGGGATAATGATTGCAGGGGGTAAGGGCTTACCAGTCATTGCCGCATATAGACTGTTCCACAAACATTCTGCCAATTTGCTGGTCTGCTGGTCGACGGTGGATAATCCGATATCCTCCGAAAAGGGGGCATTGCAACAACCAATAACCGATACTTTTTGCGGACATGGTATGTCGTAGGTGAGCAGATAACGCAGTAATCCTGAAGCTATCGAGTCATTACCGCAGAAGATCGCGGTTGGCGGAGTAGGCTGTTGAAACAGCGTTTGGGCGGCGGTGTAACCCCACTCGCGTGAGTATTCCCGGCTGATGACTAAGGTCGGGTCGACTGGCAGATGGTGTCTATCCATGGCGGCGCGGTAGCCGGCGAGGCGCTGAAATGAACTGTGGACATCATTGCCGCCGAGGTGGGCGATGTGGCGGTGGCCAAGGCTGATAAGATGCTCTACCGCACTGAAAGCCGCCTGAAAATCGTCATTGATCACATAAGGGATATTCAGTCCTTCGATGAGATTGTCGAAAAAAATCAGCGGCAACTTCAACTTGGCATAGATTGCGGCGCACTCTCTGCTGGGCACGGCGATGATGCCTTCGACGTTTCTTTGTAACATGCTGTTGATGGCACTCTCCTCGCGCAGCAGACTGCGGCGGCTGTAGTGGATTACCGGCGAATAATCGAACATTGCCATCCGGTATTCCAGCGCCGCCACCGAATCATAGAAAAAAGAATCGGGATCGGGTACGATCAGTCCCACCAGCCGGGATCGGACGGGACAAGTCGGGGCC
>QKAL01000232.1 GCA_003246475.1 Lentisphaerota bacterium | reverse complement strand
AGGTCTGGGTGGCGGTTAATGAAGCCGACATCGGTAAAATCTATTCCGGGCAGCCGGTTACATTCACGGTTGATGCTTATCCGGGTGAAAACTTTGTCGGCAAGGTGAGTAAGATCCGGCTCAACGCCTCCATGACCTCCAACGTTGTTACCTATACCGTGGAGATTCAGACCGATAATTCCAATGCCCGGCTTTTGCCATATCTGAGCGCGAATGTTCAATTTGAATTGAGCAGCAAGTCCAATGTCTATTATGTATCCAACAGCGCGTTGCGTTGGAATCCCACGGAAAATCTGATTGACCCGGAAACGCTGAAAACTCTCAAGGCCGAGAAAACCGTGGTTCATAACGGTAATGGTTCGGCAAACAGCAGCAGCAACGTTGCGGGTAAGAATGGTGGCGCCGGGGAAGCCAGTTATGGGACGTTGTGGGTGGTGAAAGGAAGTTATGTCTATCCGGTGGCGGTGGTTACAGGGCAGACCGACGGCAGTATCACTCAGGTTTCCGGCGATAATCTGCCGCTGGACAAAAAGATAGTGACCGGCATTACCAGCAACACCGCAGTTCAGATGTCCAGCGCCAATCCGTTTATTCCCAAGATGCCTTCACGTCGCGGCAGAAGTGGTGGCGGTCATCCCCATCCGTAATCAATAATATGAGGCGGTATCGGCAATGGAACTGATTACCTTAAAAAACATATGCAAGACTTACAACCTTGGAGATATCGACGTCCCGGTGTTAAAAGGTGTTTCGCTGGATATTATGAATGGCGAGATGGTGGCACTGATGGGGGCTTCCGGGTCTGGCAAAAGTACCCTGATGAACATTCTTGGATGTCTGGATCGACCTACATCCGGTGAATACTGGCTGGATGGAGAGGAGGTCTCCCGTATATCTTCCGACCGGCGGGCGTTGATCCGCAACCACAAGATCGGCTTTGTGTTCCAAAATTTCAACTTGTTGCCGCGAACCAGTGCGGTGGATAATGTGGCGATGCCTTTGGCGTATACTGCCGGGCATCTCTCCAGCCGTGAGGCGCGTAAACGGGCAGAGGCGATGCTGGAAAAGGTTGGCCTGGCCGATCGAATGGAGCATGTGCCGTCGCAACTTTCCGGAGGGCAGCAGCAGCGGGTGGCGATTGCCCGTGCCTTGATCAACCACCCGCCCGTTCTGTTTGCCGATGAACCTACCGGTAATCTGGACTCTCATACCAGTGCGGAAGTGCTGAAGATGTTTCAGGATCTTAACCGTACTGAAAATATCACGATCATTCTGGTTACTCATGACGCGCATGTCGCGGGACATGCTCAGCGTGTGATCCATATCAGTGACGGACTGATCAATGACGGCGTATATTGCGCCGCGCCCCCGGTTGAGGAGGATGTGCGATGAAGCTGTATGTGGTAGTGAAAAATGCGTTGCGAACATTGTTACGCAATCCGATGCGTGCCATGCTTACCGCACTCGGTATCGTTATCGGGGTCGGCTCGGTGATCGCGATGATGGAGATAGGGTCCGGCTCTTCCGAAGCGTTGAAAAAGTCCATCTCCAATATGGGCGCCAACATGTTGATGATCTTTCCCGGCATGACGTCCACCGGCGGTGTTTCCGGCGGCATGGGATCGGCTCAGAACCTTTCGCCTGAAGATTGCGAGGCCATTATCCGTGAATGCCCGGCGGTCAGAACGGCCGCTCCGACGGTTCGGGTTCGGGTTCAGGTGGTGCGCGGCAACCGCAACTGGGTGCCGAATCAGGTACAGGGAACAACTTCGGCCTATCTTGATGTGCGTGGCAATACTATTGAAGAGGGATCGCCGATTTCAGAGCGCGATATTCTTAACTGTAACCGGGTCTGCCTGCTGGGAAAGACGGTGGCGCGGGAGCTTTTCGGCGATGAGTCGCCGGTTAATCAGGAAGTACGGATCAAAAGCATCACGTTTCGGGTTATTGGCGTGCTTGCCGCCAAAGGCGCTAACATGATGGGAATGGACCAGGATGACATCATTCTGGCGCCATGGACTACGGTCAAATACCGTATCGCCGGATCTAGTATGACCACTGCCAACCAGAGCCAGAGCAGTTCGACGTCCTCGACCGGTTCGACTCGTGGTGTGCTTTACCCGAGCGGTTCCACCTCGCTGTATCCGGAGAAGTCCTCTACTCAGACGGCCAATACTCCGCTGACGATGCGTTTTGCCACCGTGGACATGATTCTGGCGTCGGCGGTCAGTCCCGAGGCGATTCCCGATGCCATCAAGCAGATCACCGCGCTGTTGCGCGAACGCCACCGGCTTCATCCTCAAGCGGAAGATGATTTTTCCATCCGTGATATGACGGAAATGACCAATACGTTGTCTTCCACTACCAAACTGATGACCAATCTGCTGTTATGCGTGGCGATGATTTCGCTGGTGGTTGGCGGGGTTGGGATCATGAATATCATGCTGGTGTCGGTTACCGAGCGGACTCGCGAGATTGGTCTGCGCATGGCGGTGGGAGCGCGGTCTCGGGATATCCTGCTCCAGTTTCTGGTCGAATCGATCGTCCTCTGTCTGGTCGGCGGGATCATCGGTATCATGCTTGGCCATGGCGGCGCAATCCTGGTGGCGTTGATGCTGGGATGGCCGGTTTCAACTTCCATCCCGGCGATTGTTGCCGCTTTTATGGTTTCGGCGGCAGTCGGCATTATTTTCGGTTATTACCCTGCCTGGAAAGCGTCGCGGTTGGATCCGATCGAAGCGTTGCGTTATGAATAGACCGTAATTACAGAGGGGCGTTGCCTATGGCAGTCTATATCGATGACAAATCGCAGACTTTGATAATACCCGATGGGTCGGTCGAGCGTTTTATTACTTTGCCATCCTATTCCGGTGCGGATGGCTGGTTTAATTCCGGGGTCGATCTGGCGGGCATAAGTTTCCTGAAACCTGGATATCTGGTAATTCGTCCCGATGCCGTTCACCACGTATTGCTTTTCTGTACCGCGGGCGAACTTCATTATGATTGCAAGGCCACGCGGGGCTCAATCGGTGCGGGAGATAAGCTCTTTATTCCGGCCGGATACTGCCAGGAGTACCATTGCGGGGTGGATACCTCAATGTTCTGGTTTCATCTGCTGCCGGGACATTCGCGCTGGTCGTATCTCGCCGATCTGAAGCCGATGGCGGGCCGTTCGATATATGCCGATGAATGTGAAAACGTCCTGGAA
This sequence comes from Lentisphaerota bacterium, assembly GCA_003246475.1. Taxonomy (GTDB): domain Bacteria; phylum Verrucomicrobiota; class Lentisphaeria; order Victivallales; family SZUA-371; genus SZUA-371. Next base: position 6,418 of record QKAL01000232.1, on the reverse strand, counting down.
AAGATCTATCTTGAAGGGCAGGCGATGCCGCATCGCAGCGATAAGATTCCGCAGGCGTATTGCCAGCTCGCCCTGGCGCTGCTGGATGGTGAGTTCGAGTCAGATATTGCCGACGAGGAAATCATTATGCAGTCCCGTATGCGCAAGGTGGTCCGTATGGTCGGAATGAACCTGCGCAAAACATGGACGGTGTCACAACTGGCGAGGTTGGCGGGAATGTCGGTATCGCATTTTCACGTGGTGTTTGTCCGCTGTTACGGCAAAAGTCCAATGGCGATGATTCAGGAGATGCGCATGGAGCAGGCAAAAAGCATGCTCCATACCGGCAGTACGCTGGATGTTATCGGTGAAATGCTCGGTTACGGTTCGCCATTTTCATTTTCCCGTGCCTTCAAATCCTGTACGGGGATGTCGCCGCAGGAATACCGCCGCAAATGTGGCGGAGGCGAGGGCCGGGCATGAGTCAGCTTGCGATCGGAGCTCTGACATGGATCTTTCTATTATCCGCACTTGTTTCATTTGCCGGGGCCAGGCTGGAAATCGAAAACACTGACGTCGTAGATCAGGGTGAATTTCCCGCCAACGATCCTCCAACGGCCGTATTTACTTTGATGAACAGGGGCGATTCCGCGCTGAAAGTACAGAAACTTGCGGCAAGTTGCGACTGTCTGACGTTGCGTCTGGATCGGCACGAGGCCGCACCCGGGGATAAAATCAAACTTTATGCCCGGTTGATACCGGGGACGATATCCGGTTCTTATGTAAAAAATATTGTTATCCGGAGTAACGCGGAAAATCCGGTGGCCGTTATGAGACTTTCCGGCAAAGCCGTTCCTGTGGTGGAGGTCCTTCCTGCTGCGCGACTCTTAGCCGGTCATATCCCACTGCATCAGACATGGACGGAGACGTGTCATTTGCAGGCCTCGGTACCCGGGGTAAAACTGGGTGAACCGACCGCTAAAAGCTCTATCCCAGCCACCGCTGAATTACGTCAGGATGACGAGCGAAACTGGCGTCTGACTATTGCCGTAACTGCATCGGAAGTTGGTAAAACTTTGCGTGGTGAAGTGGTCGTCCCGATATTGGAACCTAAAGGATGGCAGCCTTTGTGCATTCAATTTGCGGGTCGCCTTGGTCTGGAACTGACGGCTTATCCGGTCCAGTTGTTTATTCCTGCAAATCCGGTTGTCGAGTTTGTACGGGAATTCGAGATAATTCTGCAGGGGGCGGATAAAATAGCTGCGGACAAGCTGATCTTTCCGAAGATCGAGCGGACTTCATTCAAGTTATTGAAAATTGAAGAGGGAAACCGGGCGCGGATCGAGATGCGTCGTGAGGGTGTGAAATCGGCTGGAACTTTTGATTGTCCGGTTATTTTTATCGAATATCCCGGAGCTTCTAAAGCGGTGATTAAGTTGTCACCTGCCGGATTTCTTGACCGGTAATTTTTCTTTCGATGTGATGTCGGATGCGCGAAAAAATTGCAGGGGCGTACCTTCCAGTCAACCCGGAATGGTACGCACCTGAAGATTAATGAAGTTTATTACTCGCTGCGCAGCCAGATTAGCATTTCGCCGAACTTGCGGTTGCCCCAGCAGTAGTAGGGGACTGCGGTCAGAGAAACCGCTTTTTCCTGCGGCGGCTGAGCCCGATAAAGCTCATTGCTCCACTGTTCTATCCGGGAGCCTTTGAGCTTCAGCAGTACGGTGCCGCCGAAATCGCCGGAATTAACGAGTTCTGGCGTCTGAGCCGGATCAATGGAGATGGCGTTGAGGTCAGCCCCGTTGTCAATCTCTTCCAGGCAGTAGACGATGGGACCGCGCTGCAGAGCGACACGGCCGACGTCATGACGAACCTTAGGATTGGCGTAGATGAACTCTGCCGGCATGGACATAAGCAGTTCCAGCTTGTCGCCGGACTGCCACTGCCGTTCGATAATTGCGTATCCCTTGACCATTTTCGCGTCGGCAGGTTTGCCATTGAGCAGAAGCTGATGTTCGCGGGACCAGCCCGGGATTCTTAGCGCCAGCCTAAAGGTGACTGAGCCGTTGATGGCGAAGGTTACGTTGCCGTCCCATGGATAGTTGGTAGTCTGGGAAATCTTGACGTTCTGACCACCGACTTCCAGCTCGGCGTTGTTGGTGTTGAACAGATTGGCGTAGACCGTATCGCCATCTACTTCATAGAAATACTGTCCGACCGAGGCGCGGAGGCGGGCGACATTAGGCGGGCAGCAGGCACAGCCGAACCAGTCGGGGCGTGGTACGTGGCGTTGCCCATTGGCGAGAGTGCCTCCGGGATAGCAGGCCAGCGGGTTGACGTAGAAGAAGTATTTGCCGTCAAGGGAAATGCCGCTGTTGGCTCCGTTGTAGAGGGCGCGTTCGAGCACGTCGATATAACGCGAATCCTTATCGGCCTGGAACATGCGCCAGCTGAAAAAGATCAATCCGATGGCGGCGCAGGTTTCGGCATAGGCCTCTTCGTTGGGCAGGTCGTAGGCATCGGTAAAGGTTTCGCCGTGGTAGCAGGAGCCGATCGCGCCGGTGACGTACATCTTTTTGAAAGCGATGTTTTCCCAGAGGTTGCGGCAGGCCTGGAGCAGTCCGGCATCGTTGGTCTTAACGGCGACATCGACCATCCCGCAATAGAGATAAACGGCGCGAACTGCATGACCAACAGCTTCATCCTGTTCCCGTACCGGCTTGTGCGCCTGGAAGTAGGGCAGGGAGAAACAATCGCGCCAGACTCCCTTCTGTTCTTTCTCGAAGTAGTTGGGGGCGGTGCCGCGCTGGTCGACGAAATATTTCGCCAGCTTAAGATATTTTTCGTTTCCGGTGGCGTCGTGGAGTTTTACCAGTGCCAGCTCGATCTCTTCATGGCCGGGGTAACCTTGCATTTTTCCTGTTTCAACTCCGAATATCGAATCGATATAGTCGGCGTAACGGCACATAATGTCGAGGAAGGTGCGGCTGCCGGTGGTTTCATAGTGCGCCACGGCGGCTTCCATCAGGTGTCCGGCGCAATAGAGTTCGTGTTCGAAAGTGAGATTGGTCCATCGCTTATGCAGTTCGAACTGCTGATAGTAGGAGTTGAAGTATCCGTCGGACTTCTGGGATTTGCCGATGAGGTCGATGACGTTGTCGATGGTCTGCAACAGTTTCTGATCCGGTGTGGTTTGAAGCGAATATGCTGCCGCTTCAAGCCATTTTGCCACATCGGAATCCCAGAAAATGTGAGGGCGGTTGGGCTGGCCTTCGCGCCAGTTCAGTTTGATTGCATCGATCCGGCCGGTTTCCTCGCACTGCTGCTGGCAGCGCGGAATGGTGGCGTTGCGGTTGATCTCGGAGACCGACTTCCAGAACCCGTTGGTGAAGACAACATTTTTCAGTTGAGACGTTTTCATATTAACCTTTATCCGTTTTATGATCTTTCTTTCAGCGTTGTTCCGCTGCTGTTATGTATAATGATAATGGACGAATGATGATAAAACAAGATTATTCGATTGTATAAAAAAGAGACAATTCCGACGTTGTATGGATTGAATTATGGCGTGCTCCGGTGTAGATTTATGCATTGATCGGGAGGAAAAAACTGATGGATCCGGTTCAAAACGGTAAGTTTCTAGTCTCAGGTGTGCATGCATTTAACGGTGGATATTTTATTTCCAGAGGGATTGGCGGACATCCGGTACGGGTGATCGATTCTTATGAGATCATTTATGTGACAAGAGGCCGGCTGAAGATGTTTGAGGATGGTGTCGATTATGAGGTCGGAAGTGGAGAATGCCTGTTGCTGTACCCTGGCCGGAAGCATGGCGGCAATGGTACTTACCCGCCGGATCTGGCTTTTTTCTGGGTACATTTTGTGCCCAAATCCCAGGCTGTTGAAAAATTTATCCAGTCATTGCCGCAGCATCGGCCTATATCCTGTCCGGAACGGATGACGACCTGGCTGCGGCGTTATCTTGATGATCAGGAAAGCGGCGGTAATATGCAGTTGCAGTCCGAATTGCTCATTTTGTTGATGCTGACGGAGTTTCAGGCTTCAGTACCTCCGGTTGCCGGTCGTGGCGGCATGGCTGGCAAGGCACTTGAATACATCAAACTGAATTATGAACAGCCGATCAGTACCGCGCTGGTGGCGGAAAAACTCAAATGTAATCCCGATTATCTGGGCCGGATTTTTAAAGAGGCTTTTGGACATACGATTACGGAACAGATAACCGAGGAGCGTCTGCGGCATGCGCGGCGACTGCTGATGGAAAGCACGCAGAATATTTCTGAGATTACTTGTGCCTGCGGGTTCAACGATCCGGCCTACTTTCGGCGCTGTTTTGTGTCAGAATCCGGCATGACGCCATTAAAGTTCCGGCGGCTGTATGGCAAGGTACATCTGAATACCGAATAGTTTGAGAAATTATTGTAAGAAATCACGTTATATATCGATAATATTATTTAATAATGAAAGGCATGAAATGAGTAAACCAATAGCATTGATAACCGGTGCATCCAGCGGTCTGGGACTGGCCATGGCGCTGCGTTTTCGCTCCGAAGGGTTTGTGGTCGTCGGGGTTTGCCGGCACCGTCCGGGATTTGAACTTGACCGCTGGATTGAGGCGGATATCACCCTGCCAGAGGATCGCGATGTGATTGTCAAAGCCATAACCGAGGAGTTTGACGGCATTGATGTGCTGATTAATAATGCGGGTAAGGGCAGTTATGCCACTTGGGAGGAGATGCCGGAGCACGATTTGCGGGATATTTTTGAATTGAATTTTTTTGCGCCGGTTTTGCTGACCGGCAAATTGCTGCCGTTTCTGGAAAAGAAGCGCGGTACTATAATCAACATCTCCTCAGTGGCCGGAGGCCTGCATGTGCCGTGCATGGGGGCTTATTGTGCCACCAAGGCGGCGTATAAACTTTATTCCGATTCACTTCGTCCGGAAATATTACGTCGCCATGTGAAAGTGATGACGGTAATGCCGGGACGGATTGATACAGGGTTTTCCAGCCGGGCGCTGGGGGCTCGCAAGCCTCCCGAGACTCCCGGCGGCGGCAATGCCGATCGTTTTGCGGCCAAAGTGTTTGCGGCATACCGTAAGGGCCGGCGATGTTTGATATATCCTTTCTGGTACCGGCTGGTCATGATGCTGCCGGGAATATTGCCGGGTTTGTATGATCGAAAAAATATTCAGTTATGGCGTTTATAACTGAATATGTGCTTGCAATATTGATTTCTTTATGTTATCTTTTGTCATGTATGTATCTTAATTTTAACAGGCAATAGACTTATGGAAGACTTTGTAATCAAAACTGAGAATTTGTCAAAGGTTTACGGCCGGCTGTTCTGGAAGAAAAAAGAACCTTCATTAAAAGGACTCAACCTCGAAATTCCCTATGGTACGGTGTTCGGTTTCCTTGGTCCCAACGGGGCTGGGAAAACGACGACGATCCGTTTGCTGATGGGGTTGATAAAACCGACTACCGGGCAGGCGTGGGTGCTTGGAAAGCCGGCAGATGATGTCAAAGTAAAGTTGCGAATCGGTTATCTTCCCGACGGTCCCACTTTCAGTCCCTATCTTAAAGCCTATGAATTTCTGAATATTTGCGCCAAACTGCTCCAGATTCCTTCTTCTCAACGCAGAAAACGGATTGAAGAGGTTCTCGAAACGGTAAAAATGTCCGAGCACGCCAACTCCAAACTGGGTGGTTTTTCCCGTGGGATGACACAACGTATCGGTATTGCTCAGGCTATTCTCAATAAGCCGGATGTCCTGATTTTGGATGAACCGTTGGTCGGTTTGGATCCGCATGGGCGACAGGAGCTTAAGGATATTGTCGCCGAACAGCGTAAGGCCGGTACCAACGTCTTTTTCTGTAGCCATATCCTTTCCGATGTTGAACGGATCTGCGACAGCGTCGGCATACTTTTTAAAGGTGATTTGCTGCGTTGCGGAAAGCTGGATGAACTTCTCGGGGCGACTGGAATGCGTATTACCGTTAATGTCGGCAATGACGAGTTGACTCAGAAGCTTCTGCCTCAGGCCAATTCTTCGGTTCGTCTGGCCGATGGTGGCTGGGAGCTGATTTTTAACAATAATGATGAAGTTAAAGCGATGGTTGATGATTACGTCGCGAAAAAGCCGGACTCCATGATGATAACGCCTTCACGGGAAAGTTTGGAAGATTATTTCTTCCGGAATATTGCAGTTGCCGAGCAGCAGAGTTAGGGTTTTGTACATATAACAATTAGAGAATGGGGTGGATTATGAATGAAGTGATGGCCATTGCAGGCGGTACCTGGCGTCGTATCTTACGTATGAAAGTGGTCTACTTCCTGATTTTGGATGAACCGTTGGTCGGTTTGGATCCGCATGGGCGACAGGAGCTTAAGGATATTGTCGCCGAACAGCGTAAGG
>QKAL01000313.1 GCA_003246475.1 Lentisphaerota bacterium | reverse complement strand
CAAATACGATTTCTGACGAAGAGTGGGAAAAGATGCGCCTGGTCATTGCGCCATACCGCGAAAGGATCAAGTATATCGTCTGCGGCCACGTCCACTCCTACATCGAGGACGTGATCGACGGCATTCCACTTATAATTACCGGCGGCGGCGGCGCCAGAATCGAACCGGTCTATCCCGGCGACAGCCGCAACATCGGTTATCATGTGGTCCGCTTCCGCTTTGATGTCGAAGGACGACTGAGACATCGTTACGAATCGCTGGAGGATTGCCGTTACGACCGGGAAATCGAAGACCCCGTTTTATCTGAATTTCTGGAAAACTCATGGCGCAACGAATGTATGGCCCATTTACGTTATCGGCTCTATGCCGACGACGCATCGGACAAAGGACGTCCGGGGCTGGCCCACCTGTTCCGGGCCCTGTCAGAGTCGGAATATTACCATGCCCGGAACCACTATTTCGCACTCGGCCGACAACGCAGTCTCAAAAATAATCTCAGCAACAGTATTGACAATGAAGATAATGAAGTCAATATCATGTACAAGGAATACGCCGATTATGCCATAACTGCCGGACTGCCACTGGCGCAATACAGTTTCAACAATGCCAGAGAGGCGGAAAAGGTACATAGTGTCCTGTTGCGGCAGGCATTGGGGGACTGCAACGATGGAAAGCCCACCGCCGACAGTGTGTTCTTCACCTGTACGTCCTGTGGATATACGTTTAAAATGGATCAGACGCCATCAAGGTGTCCGATCTGCGGTGCGCCGGCAGATAAAATCATGCCGACGCCATAATCAGTAACAAACTGGAAAGGGAATCAAAATGACACAATTCAAAGGTTCGAAAACCGAACAGAATCTGCTTAAGGCATTCGCCGGTGAGTCTCAGGCACGTAACCGTTACACCTATTTTGCCTCCGTTGCGAAAAAGGAAGGGTATGAACAGATCTCGGCTATTTTTCAGGAAACCGCCGACAATGAAAAAGAACATGCCAAACGTTTTTTTAAATTTCTCGAAGGCGGCTGCGTCGAGATAACCGCCGCCTACCCTGCAGGGAAGATCGGTACCACGCTTGAAAACCTCAAGGCCGCAGCAGAAGGCGAAAACGAAGAACACACGATTCTCTATCCTGGATTCGCAAAAATTGCTGACGAAGAAGGATTTACACAGGTAGCCGCAGCCTTCCGCAAGATCTCGGAGGTCGAGGTAGAACACGAAAAACGTTACCTGAAACTGGCTGCCAATATTACCGCCGGAGCAGTTTTCAAAAAAACGGAAAACGCACGCTGGAAATGCCGTAACTGCGGCTATGTTCATGAAGGACCGGAAGCTCCGGGAAAATGTCCGGCATGCCTCCACGATCAGGCATATTTCGAAATCAAGGAGAGCAATTACTAAGGAATTATCTTTAATAAAGCAACCCGGCCAAGCCGTTTAACACGGCCGGCCGGTTTTTTTATATGATATCGGAAATTAACGTCCGAGAGACTTCCAGATCGGTTCGATATCGAACACCTGATTGGTCAGAGCGGCACGGTCGATGGCCAGCGCAGTTACCGCACTGTCCAACCCTTCATCACCACTGCACTTCGGCAAAGTACCATTGGCCATGCAGTCATAGAGCTCCTTCATAATATAATCGTCGCCACCGCCATGACCGTCGGAACCGAAATTATAGACACGGACGGCCTCATCGCCAAGGCGCCTAACCTGCAACGTACTGGCGTAGAGCTCGACCATGATATTGCCTTCGGTTCCGGTGATATACATCCGGCGCTCCGGAATGGCATTGGACATCGTCGCCTGAAACTGCACCTTGATACCGTTGCGATAGATCAGCGCGGACACCAGATTGTCCATCAGGTCTTTTTCGGATTCAAACGGATTGGCTTCGGCATGCGGATCCTCCCATCCCTCAAAATGCGATTTGCCGTTCTGCTTCTTGAACTTTTCCACCATCTCCTTGTTCTCCGGGATGAAGAAATCCAGGCCGCCAAAAGCAGCTGCCTTGCTCGGGACTGAACCGGTAAACCAGTTGATGAGGTCAAGGTCATGGCAACATTTTTCGAGGATATGCGGACCGGCGTATTTGGTGTAGCGGCGCCAGTTTTTCATGATATATGAACCATGATCGGGAGCTATATTCTCATCGGCATTGATGCTAAGAACCTTTCCGATCGTTCCGGCATCCAGCAATTCTTTGACCTTGCGATAGATCGGCGCATAACGCAACACAAAACCGGTGGCAAACATTTTTCCGCTCTTCTGGTGGGCATCATAAATAACCTGACAGTCTTCAATCGTCGTAGCCAGAGGCTTTTCAGAAAAAACGTGTTTTCCGGCATCAAAAGCAGCGAGGATATGTTCCCGATGATACGCATTGGGGGAAAAGATCATTACCCAGTCAACGCCGGGGGTGTTGATGGCTTCCTGATAGCTGTCGCAGATCCTGGTATTTTCACAGCCCCAGAACTTGGCTGTCTGAGTCGCCAGTTCCATATCCGGGTCGTATACGGATTTAATGGCAACACC
>QKAL01000277.1 GCA_003246475.1 Lentisphaerota bacterium | reverse complement strand
GTACTGTTTTGACTTGCCGGTGTTTGTAATTGACGCCTATACCCGGAGAATCGCTGAACGGCATTTGGGCTTGGGGAAAGTGGTTGATTACCATCATCTGCAACGTATTTTTGTGGACAATCTGCCGTTTGATGTGAAAATCTATAATGAGTACCATGCGTTGCTGGTCCGGGCGGCGAAGGAGACCTGCAGAAAGTCTGGTTGTGAGGCGGAATGTGTCTTGAAAAATCTGGACATCCCCCGGTAAATGTCTTGACTTTTGTTTTTAAGGCTTTATTTTAACAACATCCGTTTATTATTAATTCAATACAATTTTATGGAGAAACTATTATGGCCGCTAAAGTTGATGCCAATGTTTGTTCCGGATGCGAATCCTGCGTAAGCTCTTGCCCCACCGAAGCCATTTCTATGAAAGACGGCGTTGCCGTTATCAGCGCTGATGATTGCGTTGAATGTGGCGCTTGCGTTGGCGAATGCCCCGTTGAAGCGATCAGCATGGAATAGTTTTCTGCTGTTTCCATGTCTTATTTTGACCGGAGTGGATTATCCCGCTCCGGTCTTTTTTTTGCCATAACAATACGGCATGGCAATAAAAAAAGCCGCAGACGTTTTGCAACGCTGCGGCTTTTGAATTGACCCGGATCAGTGCCTGTCTTCGTAGGCCTGGGCCGCGGCAATCGCGATGGCGATTTCCACTTCCTTGCCGGTAATGTCAATCTCGCCACCCTGCTGGGAAACGTTGGCCGGAGCCGCCGGAATCGCAACGCCGGGTTTGGCGAATTTCTTAATCAAAACGCAAAGCACATGGATCAGGAACGCGACAAACATCGAAACAACTGCCGCCAGTCCATATGTCAGCAAACATACTTTAATACTTTCCATCATTTTCAGATACCTCCGTTAGCGGCCCAGAATACTGATGTAAATAGCCGCAATGATCGCGGTGGTGATGACCCCGCTGATATTGACGCCCAGAGCGTACTGCATTACAATCGCGCTCGGGTTGGCTTTGGATACGCACTTCTGGACGACTTTCGCCGTACTCGGTACGCAGCTTACCCCGGCAACCCCGATGGCAGGATTGAACTTGCCGCCGGAGATGAAATACATGATGTAACCGCCGATGATACCGCCGATAGCCGAAAGCAGCAGCGCCATTACGCCGAGAACTAGCAACGGCAGAACTTCCTTGCTCAGGATGGTGCTGGCTTCACAGAGGATGCCGAGCAGCAAGCCGAGGGTCAGGGTTGCGCCGTAGAGCACGATTTCAGATACAAGATGCTGGAACTGTTTCAGGCCGGATTCACGGATTGAAATACCCATGAACAGCGAGAAGAACAGCGGAGACGCTACCGGGAACAGGAAGCAGAGAACAACGCAGGCAACCGCCGCGAAAACCAGCTTCTGTCCGGAAGTGATTTCCCGGTCTTTGTTGGTGGCAGGCATCTGAATGGCCAACAGTTTTTTGGGAATAGTCCATTTGATCAGATATGGGAAACCGCCGTAGGCCAGGCCCAGATAGAGATATGCTACAACCGTGATCGGGACGAACAAGGACGGAGACATCTTCAGCGATGCGAAGAGTACCATCGGACCGTCGGCGCCGCCGACCAGGGCGATTGACGCCGCGTCTTTCAGCGGAAAGCCGAACGCATGGGCAATCGGCAGAGTGATAATCGTTCCGAATTCGGCGCAGAGAGCCAGGAACATGCTGACATACGGACGTGCCATGACGAAACCGACGTCAAGCAACGAACCGATACCGATGAACACCAGACACGCTACCAGACCATTGCTGAACGTGAAGGTGTATACCGGCTGCAACCAGTCGATCTGCGACAGGGTCATGATATTCATATTCTGAGTTTCGGTCGCGTCGAGGAACAGGTTCTTGGCCATGTGCGGGGTGGCCGGATTACCGGCAACCATGTTAATGGGGTCGAACAACATCATCGAAGCGTTGATTGTACTCATGCCGAGACCCATAGGGATCATCAGCAGGGGTTCGAGAACGCCTTTTTTGCCCAAATACATCAGCGCGAAGCCGACGAGGATGAGCGAAAAACGCGCCACCGTCATCATGGGATCGGCATCCATCATCAATTCGACGCCTTGGAAGATCCCTAAAAAGTTGATATCCATAATTCTTTTATACCTCTAAACGGTTAAGTGCGGCGGCACTTGCCGCCGCAATTCCAAGTTACTTCTTGATTACCGCCAGAACCTGACCGGCCTGAACCTGATCGCCCTGCTTGACCGGAATGGAAGCCAGAATACCGGCTACCGGTGCATTGATCGGGGTTTCCATCTTCATGGATTCCATGACCAGTACGGTTTCGCCCTTGGCGACCGTTGCACCCGGATTCAGGAGTATACGCAGTACCAGACCCGGCAGGGGAGAAATTACGTCATGCAGGGTTTCCGGTCCACCGGTGATGGTCGGAGCGGCTGCCGCAGCAGCTGCGGTACCGGTCTTGACTTCAATCTTGTAAGCGGTGCCGTTGACTTCAGCCTGTCCGTTGGGCAGGAACTTGACGCCGTAGGGTTTGCCATTGACGCTGACGGTGTAGGCATCGTGTTTGACTTTCGGAGCGGCCGGAGCCTGTTCCTTCTTTTCTTCCTTACGAACGCCGACCTTGGCTTCGCCCTTGAGGAACATGATGCCCTTGTCACCGCAGGAGGCGACGATGAAGATGTTTTCATCGGTTACCGGCAGGTTGTTGGCTTCGAGAGCCGCCTTGGCCGGAGCGATACCCTTTTTCGGGTTGGCGTCATTGATGTCCATCGGATCCTTAGTGGTCGGCTCGAGCTTGAGCTGTTCCTGTGCGATCTTGACGACTTCGGCGTCCGGCGCAACCGGAGTCTTGCCGAAGTAACCGAGAACCATCTTGCCGTAACCTTCGGCAATCTTGTTCCACGGACCGAACATGACGTTGTTGAACGCCTGCTGGAAGTAGAACTGGGATACCGGGGTAACGGATGAACCGAAACCGCCCTTGGCAACCGCTTCGCCCATCGCGGCGATAACATCCGGATATTTGTCCATCAGTTTGTTGTCGCGGAGCATCTGGGTGTTGGCGGTAAGCGCGCCGCCCGGCATCGGGAAGAACGGTATCAGCGGTTCGACCTTGGTGGCTTCCGGCGGCATGAAGTAATCCTTCAGCGCATCCTTGAACATGTCTTCGAGCTTGATGATCTTGTTGACATCGATATCGAGGTTGTAATCGGTACCGCGCAGCGCGTGCCACATGGTCAGGATGTCCGGCTGGCAGGTGCCGCCGGAAACCGGAGCCATGGACAGGTCGATCTGGTCGGCGCCGGCTTCGAGGGCTGCCTTGTAAGCAAGTACGCAGGTGCCGGCGGTTTCATGCGAATGGAAAGCAATCTTGACGTCGTTGCCGAGCAACTGACGGGCGGCTTTCATGGTTTCGTAAACTTTCTGCGGTGTCGAGGTGCCGGAGGCATCCTTGAACGCTACGGAGTCATAGGGAATACCGGAATCGAGGATCTTCTTCAGTACGCCGATGTAAAATTCGGCGGTGTGGGCACCGGTGCAGCCCGGGGGCAATTCCATCATGGTAACGACAACTTCATGTTTCAGACCGGCTTCCTTGATGCATTTGCCGCTGTAGATGAGGTTGTTGACGTCGTTGAGGGCGTCGAAGTTACGGATGGTGGTCATGCCGTGTTTCTTGAACATCCGGGCATGAAGATTGATGATGTCGCGCGGCTGGGAATCCAGCGCCACAACGTTGATCCCGCGAGCCAGGGTCTGCAGTTCCGCATCCGGGCCGGCGGCCTTGCGGAAAGCATCCATGACATCGAAAGAGTTTTCATTGGCATAGAAGAAGGGGGACTGGAACATGGCGCCGCCGCCTGCTTCGAAGTGGGTGATGCCTGCCTGTGCGGCGGCTTCAACTACCGGGAGAAAATCTTTGGAGAAGACGCGGGCTCCGAAAACGGACTGGAATCCGTCACGGAACGCTGTGAGCATGAACTTAACATTCCTTTTCATAATATAACACTGCTCTCAAATGGTTTGGGGTTTCTTTTCAGGTCTTGCAACCTGAGTTTGTTTATGACATATTGTCGTTAAAAAATACTCTTATATAAAAATAATCACGTTAATATATCGCGGTATTGCGGTGGTTTCGAATCAAATTTAATTTTTTTTGTAATTTTATTGTGAAAAAAAAGCAAAAAATAAACTTGAAATGCCTTGTGATGATGTAGAATGAATGCTGGGGGGCATGATGAGATGGAAATGCAAAAAATGTAAATTTATATATTTGTTACATTAACGTGAATTAAGAAAAATTTAGATATACTTCTTCTTATATCTTTATTGCGTCTGATCTTGTTGTTTTTTTGCGAAGATCAAAAAGAAGCGGCAACGAGAATGTATTCGTAGTTGCCGCCATTGATTATGTTGATTTATTCCAGGAAAAACAGTTTGGCGGTGTTTACCTTGAATTTTGTTTTGATGTTGCCTTCCGAATCAGCGGTCACGGTTTGAGGCAGCAGTTTACTGGTCCAGGCATCGCGAACCTTGTAGGTGCGTCCGGGCGTTCCGGCTTTATACCAGTCGAATCCAACTTCGGTGGAACCCAATGCCGCCGCGACTTCTTCGACCTTGTCTCCGTCATCGCCGTATGGTCCTTTCATTGCCACCTGTTCTTCCGCCGGATTGATGAGTGCGATTGCGAGTTTGTCTCCTTTAAGCCGATAACCGCAGGCAAACCAATTTTCAGGCGTAGCTTTCCATACAGGTAGACATTTCAATCGAGAGAAGAGCGAAAGCAGTATTTGGTTGCATACCTTTTGTGGATCTTCGTTGGCGGTGATATTGTTCATAGGCAGTCCGGAATAGATGATGCTATTCTTGCCGACCGCATACTGCCAGACGATCGGGTTGCCGTTTTCATTTTTGACCAGGACATTCGCGCCTTGCGGCGGCTTGACCATAAGGCAGGTCAGCGGGATATTCGAGCGAAGGGGGGGATGGTCGGCAAACTCCAGTCCCTTTGCTTCGATACGAATTGGCTGCCCCAAATTGAGTCCCAGTTTTTGCCATTCCCGAGGCGAGTTCCATTGGATGTTCTTGATTCCCGGTCCGCGCAGGAAATTGATCTGTAACGGGCTGGCATGATTGATGAAAAGAGTACGTCCGGTCGATGAGCTGTCGTTCAGCCACGCGGCGACGTTTTGCAGATCGCCTTTCATATAGCGTTCTGCCTGCAGGCAGACGATGCGGTATTTTGACAGCAATTTGGTGTCCCATATCGGTGTCTCGATACCATGGTAAGGGATGCCGTTGTTACGGAAAAATTCGTCAAGTGTTATGAGTTTGACCTCGGGTTGCTTTAGATCCCAGCGGTAGTTGCCGCTATAGTTGTCAGGATAATAGGAATTGTTGTTGTGTATGGTAAGAATTTCAGCCTGATCCGTACAAGGAATCGCTTCGGTATCGACTGCCAGCTGAAAACCCCGGAACATGGCTTTTTCCTCTGCAACGCGATAGGTTTTGTTGCGGTTATGATAAAAATCCACCTGCAGGTCATGATATGGCAGGGCGGCGCGTTTGGTGAACAGGCTGACGAAGCTGGTTTCGGCAGTACGGTACGGGGCCCATTGTCCGCCGCCGATTTCCTCATGTGCGCCGACGCGGCGACCGAAACGCCCGGCGGTTTCCAGCCAGGTGCGCTCTCCGGCGTAAGTGGTGGCGATGGCATGGATATAGGCGCTACGGAACAGCCAGCGCGTTTGTGTGTCAATATAGGGCAACCGGTAATACTGGCTGGAGACCTGAGCTACCAGCGGACCGTCATGACCGATTACGCAATGGATTTCCGGAGCAAAGGCGCGGAGATTGGCGGTGAGGTCGTCAAGCTGCTTCATATGGCAGTATGAACGGAGGAAGTAGTGGATTCGATATTTGAGTTCTTCCTGACGATCCTTGAAGAAACCGGCTTCGTTTTGCAACGTGCTTATATATGGAACGTAATTATCCCATGAACTGAATCCCAAAGATTTCGGGGTGGGCATTTTCTCATTATAAGTCAGTTCGTACATGTCCTTGAAATAGTAGCGTCTTGCGGTTTTGCCGCCGAGATCTAGCATTCTGACACCCTCGTCCCTTCCAGTCAGCGCTTCTCGGTAATTAGGTACGGCTTTCGGGGTATATCCCAGCATGTGTGAATGATTGCCTGTTCGGTTGGGGAATATTCCGGGAGTCTCATAGCCTGCGACTGCCTCGACCAGGTTGATGATTTCAGGTTTGCCGTCGAGGAATGGTTGAAAAATGCCGCGTGAATGTTGCCGCACCAGCCACGAGGTAACGTCTTCATCGTGTGCGGGCATCAGCTGATAAGCGGAAATTCCAATACCGTTGCGGTCGTCGAGCTTCCACTCCTGCATCATTGGAAAATGGGTGATGATTTGTCCGTAATTGCAGAGGAAGTCGTTATCGAGCATCCATTGACGGCTGTTGCCGGGCAGGGCAAAGGTTTGTATGCCACGGAACAGGGGCATTTCCTTGCGCCATGATTTGAGGTCATCGGTGAGAAGTTTGTCCTCTTCGGTGAATTGACGACCGTCCAGCGCTCGAAACATGGTTGTTTTTCGGTCGACGGAGAGATTGTGGTCGGCAATTTCCAGGCGATTATACGAGTCATGGATTGCATTGCCCTTCTCATCGGCGATGGTGGCGCGGAGGCGTAAATCCTTGCCGGATGGTACTATGTCGAATTCGTATACGGTTATATTGGTTTTCGGGCTGCGTTGCAACCTTAATTGGAATTCTCCGATTTTCTTCCAGTCGCCGCCGGACATAGGCTGAGCTGCCAGAATGATCTTAGCAGGAAATTCGGGGATAAATGCACGTATGCCTACGGTTATTTTTCGTTTTTCCGCTGGATTGGCAGGATAGATGGGATCGACGTCGATATAGTCCACGGCGGCGGGGGGCAGTACATGGAAGCAGGTACTGCTTTTTACCCCGGAGTCGGAGATGAACTCGATTCGATAAACGCCCCAGTTTTTCGCCTCGGGCATGGGAAATGTAAATTCATGATTAAGTTTTTTTCCGGCCTGAAGTGAGAATTTCTGTTCCCATAACTTTTGCGGCGGCTGGGATAGACCGAAAGACGGTTCTTTGATCAAAACGGCCTTGCCGCTGAACTCCATATCTCTTCGGAATGGGTTATTCAGAATAAATGACGCCTTGACCTCACTGTCCAACCCCTCATGCCATTCGTCGCGGGCAACTTTTACGGCGACTTCCGGCAGTGGCGTATTCAAAAATTTAAGCAGGGCTGGCCAGATATTGACGGATTGCAGCGGGTCGACAGCGCCGCGATCCAGTGCCTGACTCCCGGTATAAAACAATTTTCCTCCGTTGTCATAGCTGACGGCGACCACCGGATAGGTGTTGCCGACTGTTGCAAAAGGAATGAGCGTCTTCCCCGGTGCAACGGCGGTAATGCCTCTGACTCCTGCCGGGATGTTTATTTTGTCTCCCATGATTTTGTGGCCGATTTCCGTAAGTCCGGCCAGTGGTTCTGTAATGAATCCTCCTTCGATGTCGGCGATTTCCTGTTGTACAGCACTGCCGCTACGGATTGGTTTGCCTGTAGTCTCCACTACATACCAGACGGGCATGCCGCCGCCGATGATTATGATGCCGCCGCGCGCCAGAAACGGCTTGATTTTTGCCGCGATGCTTTCCGGTACGGTTTCGCACGGTGCGTAGACGATCAGTGCGGTATTCCGGTCGTCAAGTGCTTTATTCCATTCTTCCGGCTTAGATAGTTCGCACACCTGGTAACCGGATTGTTCCAGCATTGTTTTCAAGGCTTTTACGGCGGCTGGGTTTTCCAGAAAAATAGTATTCCCCGGATCGCAGATTACTGCTTTGCCGGCGGCATCGCACTGAAAGGTAAATGCCGACACAAATACAAGCTGGAAGATTACAAATAATTTATGCCATAGGTTTGTCATTATTACTACCTTTATTATTTAGACTATACGTACAATAGGAAAATAGGTTGTCCATGTGTTTTTTACAACTGTATTTCTGGCGGATTTCTTTGCCCGTCGTTTTTGTCGAGGATTAATAGTAGTATCTCATACCAGCAAAGTTGTGTTCAGTCAAATCGGCATAATGATTCCAAGATACGCTGCCATCGACCCGACCGACGTTTGCTCCATCCATCAAGCTGATATTAGCATAGACATTGCCTCCTCTGCTTGCGTGGTTGTAGAAATGTGTGCCACCAAGAATCATGGTCCGGTCGGCGGCGATGACATCTGAAGGTTTTGCCAGCTTGACACTGAAAGAGTAATCATTGTTAAACAGGCCGCGTTCTTGTTCCGTAACATTCATCGGCGTATAGATGTAATCCAAGTCTCCCCAAGTAAACCAACGCGCTTTGGTATCGCTGTTTACGGCAGGGCAATACCAGAGCGTATAGCTCTTGCAATAGTCTTCGGCATAGTTACTGATAGAGAAGAAAACATTTCTGGACGAATAGCATGAGTATGGATTGGCCCAATAAGCGCGTGGCGGATAATTGCCGTTGTTGTCGTTGGAATACATTGTGAAGGTCAGGGCAATTTGCTTTACGTTATTGGTGCAACTGATTCGTTTTGCCATGTTTCTGGCGCGGTTCAGGGCCGGCAGCAGCATGGCCGCCAAGATGGCGATAATGGCAATTACAACCAATAGCTCGATAAGTGTAAAGATTTTTCTTTTCATTTTTCTATCCCTTTTTATAAGTTGCAGGTTATATGCTTTTAACGCTGTTGCGTTCAATTAATACGCCGGGTATTTTCATATTAAGGTTTTCGCCGCATTTGTCGTAGATTCGTTTTTTTATCAGGACATCGAGCGACCTGGTGAAATCCTTCTGACGATCGGTGACAACAGTTATGCCTAGATTTGCGACTTCTTCGGCATCGTTGAGGCCGATGATGCTTATGTCTTCGGGAACCCGCAAGCCCGCTTCGATGCAAGCTTGATAGGCCATCTGCGACCCCGCCTCATTGATAGCCAGCAGTGCCGTTGGTTTGTCATTGGCCTCCTTGAGTTGCGGTGTGACGATGCTCAAGGCTTTGGCGTAACCGTCGTCGCCTGGGGCGATATGACAGTCGATATGGTTCAGGCGCACATCGTCACCCGCCCAGCGGGCGGCGGCGAAATAACGGATGACGACATCGTATACGTTCGGCGAATTGTGCAGATACCAGATGTGACGGTGTCCGTGTTGATAAAGGTATTCCAGCGCCTGCAGCACCATGGCTTCGCCGTCGATATAGATGGAATCAAGTGCCAGATAACCGGGATGCTTGTCCATCAGGATCATTACGCCGCAACGGGCGTCGACTTCCGCCAACCACAGCGGCTTGAGCGGATGTGACGATGCGATATAGACGATGACATCGGAAAAATCGGGAATATCGGCGGTTCCGGCGGTGGCCATGGGGATGATACGGCGGTCATAGCGGTAGTTCTTTTCGCGGCACAGGTTGCGGACCGCGTCGTTGAGCATTTCAAAACGGAGGCTGGGATAGTCTGCCTGGAGTACGGTAACTTCCAGTTGCCGCTTGTCGGGCCCGTTGATGTAGATGCCGCTGCCCTGCCGCCGCCAGACCACGTTGCGCTGTTCCAGCAGATTGATGCCATC
>QKAL01000261.1 GCA_003246475.1 Lentisphaerota bacterium | reverse complement strand
GATCCAGCGGCGCAGTTCCCCGAATTTTTTGTTCAGTTCTTCCGATGATCCCGGATCCTGGAGCCGTGCCTGGGCCAGTTTCTTTTTTGCTTCTTCTACAGCTTCATTGGCTTGTTGCGACTTCATTTTCGGGATGTTATTGGCCTTTTCCCGGACATCTTTGGCAAGGGTCTCCAGAGTGTCCGCATTGGACTGTATGCCTTTTCGCTGTTGCCGATCAGCTTCCGCCTGCAGTTTGTCAGCCACCTTTTTCAAGGTTTCCTGCTGCTGTTGCCGGGCATCCTGTTTGGATTCCGTTTCTCTTTGCATTTCGGCAATGTCTTTACGCGCGTCCTTGATGGCATCGTCGGTTTGGTCGGAACTTTTGCGGCGCAGTTCGTCGAGTGCCTGTCTCATGTGGTCAAGGGCTTTGGCGGAACTGACTCTAAACGCGTTTTCCGCGTTGGAATTGATGGCGTTTTCGGTTTTCATGCTGTGATCGGCGGCCAGGGTGATTTCCATGGTCGCTTCTTCGGGCAGATCGCTTTTTTCTTTCAACAGTTTCAGAGCCCAGCTGACTTCGGACTGTGGCTGTTTGACAGCTTCCAGCTTGAATCCGGCTTCTTTGCCGCCTTTGACAATTTTCTCTTCCTGACCGATGGCTTTTTCCAGCAGTTTGCCGGGATTTTCCACGTGATTTTTGTCTGTCGATTTTTCCGCCTGCGGCGATTGCGCCTCTTTGTTATTGCGGTTAAAGAATTTTTTCAGTTCCTTGAGTGAATTAAGTATATCGGCTATGGCTTTCTGCTGATGTTCGCCAGCCTCTTTCATCACCCCTTTATCACCCTTTAACGCGGCTTCCTGAATTTTTTTCTCTGCGGCCTGCATGTTGTCGCGAGCGCTTTCCAGAGATTTCAGCATATTGGGGGAAAGAGATATTTCCGGATTGTCGGCGTTGATGCTGTTTTCCAACATTTTGGACAACGTTTCCCGCAGTTTTCGCTGTTCGGTTGCCAGCTCGTTATACATCTTGTAGACGGTGGTACTGTCTTTTTCCTGGGACATTCTGGCCATGAACAGCATTTCATTAAGTTGTATTTCCTGACGCAGCAAATGTTTCATGGCCTCGGCATAGCGGCTGAATTTGGCTTGCATGTTGCCGTCGATCACGAAAATATCTTCTTTCAACGGTTTGATCTGGATAAAACAGGGTTTGCTTACCACTTCCAGCTTGTCTGTCCCGCGGGACGAAATGCCCTGAAGGTGAAAAGACATGATGTTGTATGGTTCGGCACCTGTCTCTTCGATTGAAAAATCACCGGCGGGATATGCTTTCCCTTTTGGCATTGAAGCTGTTGGAATGGCGATACTTTTCTTATGTTCCCCGTTCAGGAATATTTCGCAGCTGAGGCTTTGAAAACCGTGTGTGGAAACGGCAGTGCCCTCCCATTCCACAATATCCAGAGGCGTGAGGGTAGTAGTCTGCGCCGGAATGGTGATGCTTAACTCGGCATAAAATTCCTCGTTTTCCGTAAGCTTTCCCTTGCGATGGGAAAAATCGAGTGGTTTTACCGGTGGCTGGTTCATGCAGGTTGATATGAACAAGGCCAGTATTGCTGTTGCCGTCATCAACAGTCCACAGATAACCATGTAAAGTGGTGTTGGCGACAGCAGTCTGGCGATGTCCTGGCGGTTGCGCCCGACGAGGCAGCGACAGGCGTCTGCAAACTGTGCATCCCTGAGCGGGTGGTCATTATCCTGCAGTTCCACCGCGGCTTCCAGCTGGTTGCGGGTTGCCCATTTTCTGTCGATAAGCGCGGCGGTCCGGCGCAGGTTCTGACGGATAAAAAAGGCGGTCAGAAAAGCACTGGGAATGCTTACGCCGGTAAAGACCAGCAACAGGGTGAACATGGTCTGATGAGGCAGGCAGATACCGGCCAGCGCGATTCCCGCCAGAAGCAGTAACGGCAGCCACATCCCGGTGATCAGTATCAATAGCGGCAAACGCAGATTGACTGCGGTATTGACCCGCCGCAGCAGCCTGATGAATTCGTGTTTCCCTTCTCTCATTTGCCTCCGCTCCTATAAATTTGTCCGGTTTGCCAGCAGTGCTTCAACGAGGAAAAAGGCAAGGCACAGCCAGATGAAATAACGATAAAATTCGGTTTTTTCCCGGTTGTCCGTTTCCGGATTTGTCTCATCCTTTTCCGGTGGCGCGGTAATGGTCAGTTTTCGCCAGTCGATATTGGTCGGCTGATAGTTGGACTCCTCTTCCGGCAGGTTGATGCTGAAAGGGCGAATGGGTTTACCGCCGGATTCCCGCCAGAAATAGTTTCCCGCAGTCGGATAGACGCATGCCCCCCCTGCGGTATTGTAAAGCGACGGAACGCCATTGACGATTTTCAGCAATTCTTCTCCCGGCTGTCCGGTCAGTGGCGTGTCGGTCAGAAAATCTTTTTCGCGATTGGCGGCGCGGCCGCAGTATTTGTGCAGTTCGCGCCAGAACGGTAGAAATGTATAATGTCCCGGCCAGTTGGTACTGGATCGGGCAAAATTCATCATGAACAGGATGATTCGGCCGCTGCCACAGGGAATTTCCGCGATTGCCGGAGTGCCGTTGTTAAACTCGGCAATGATCTGCGCCGAGTTTGGCAGACGGGCATTGAACGTGCGGAAAAAGAGGATTTCATACCACCCGGATAAACCGCTTTCCGCCAGCAATTGCATGGCTGGGTGGTCGAAATCGATATTGCCGAACCGTCGGGATATGACATTTTCCGGTCGCGCCCGTTCGGTTTTGACGTCGAACAGTTCCAGAAAATCAGCCAGCTGCGGAGATTTTTCCATGGTCACAGCCAGACTGCCGCCGTTGCGGACGAATAGTTTCAATCTTTCCTGATTTGCCACGCTGAGCAGATCGGAAGATTGCAACACGAAAAGTTTGTTTTCGGGACAGTCGGGGAAATCCAGTCGTTCCTCCGATCCGCTTTCCGGCTTGACGTTCAGTGCCAGCGCTGTGAAATCTACCGGGTTTTTGTCCGGAGAGAATATCCGTGTGTTATCAAAATTTTGGGCGTTACAGGTGAAATAACGAATATTATCCGCCTCGAGATCGTCGTTGATCTCAAGCACTGCCGTTCCCTGGCTGCATTCGTCTTTCGCCGCCAGCTCAAACAGTTCTTTTCTGGTTTCTCCGGGTTTCAGCTTAACATTGCGAACCACTTCCGGCTCTCCGGTAAAACGCACCCGCAATTTTCCTGCGAGAGGTGTTTTGCCGAAATTCTTCAGCGTAGTTTTTACCAGCCATTTCGCCTCGTTGCCCGTCTTGTTTACACCGGGCAGTTCCACCTTGGTAATCGCCGCGTTGGTCAGTTGGTGTTCCGATGGCCAGATCACTTCAAGTGTCACGCCGGAAGAAAGTTGTTCCCCGGAGCGGACCCGTTCCCAGGGGAGTTGCTGCCGGTCGGTAATAAGGACGATTTTTTTGTGCGGCGTATTGACTGTGCGGAGGCGGAAATCCGCCTGGGTGATGATCTGGTCGAAGGCACTGCCGTACTGATTGCAAGATTCCTGTTCGAAACATTGGCGCAACATGTTCCGGTCGCCCGTGAAGTTGCCGCTCCAGCTGATGTAGCGTCCCCTGATGAATCCGATCTGCATCGGGTTGTCCCCGTCACATTTGTTGATAAGGTCGATCGCAGCCTGGCGCAGTTCCGATGCATGCGGTGCTGCGTTCATGGAAAAAGAGTCATCCCACAACAGGACTGTAGCGGTTCCCGGCGTCGATGATATCGTGCTTTGGTACGGACGGCAGAATGCATAGGCGAGAGTGATGATTGCCAACATCCGCAATAACAATACCAGCCACTGTTTCAGTGAATAACGTCGGGTCGGTCTCAGCTTGGACGGCTTGAGGAAATCAAATGCCGGAAAGTCGAGGGAAACCGTGGGGCGGCGGTTGATGAAATGCAGTATCAGGGGGAGAGCGATCATTGCCGCCCCGGCCAGAAATCCGGTTGTCGTCAGCAGCAGGTTCATGAGCGCCTTCCTCCTCTAGCATGGAGACATCCGGCCAATGCGTGAATGGGTAATTCCATGGTGTTCAACAGCTGGAAATCGCATCCGGTTGCTATTTCCCGCAATTGTTCCAGATGCCGGGTCATTGCCGATTGATAATCCTTGCTCCAGTATTTGGGATTGATCTGCATCTGCCGGCGGCTTTCCAGCTCCTGCAACAGAATGGGATGTTTCCATTCCATGTTAATTTCCGATTCGTCAAGGACCTGCAATAACATCAGATCACAGTTCATGTGGTGGATTATGTTGAACGGGTCTTTAAGTTTGTCGGCTGCAAAATAAAAGTCGGAGATGATGATGACCATTGAACGTTCATGGATATGGTTGGCGAGGTGGGAAAGATGCCCCGGCAAATCGCAGTAATCGGCGTCGGCATTGCGTTCCATCGCTGCCACCATGTTGTTGCTGTGCGAGCGCCGCGCGCTGGGAGGGAAATAACCTTCCAGTTCCCGTCCCAGTAAATAAAGACCTGCCGCATCGCCTTGCCTTTGTAGTAGATATATCAACGCGGCGGCCAGGCAGCGGGCGTAATTCCATTTGCTCATGACCGCTTTTTTGCCCTGATAGTCCATCGATCGGCTGACGTCCAGCAGTACATAGGCACGCATGTCCGTCTCGTCGTCGCGCAGCCGTACCTGCAGGCGGTCGCTGCGTCCCGACACCCGCCAGTCGATATCCTTGATCGAGTCGCCGATACGGTAGTCCCGGAACTCTTTGAACTCCGGACAACTGCCACGGAACGGGCTGTTGTGGATGCCTGCCAGAAATCCGGAGACCAGCATGGATGCCTGTATTTCCAGATTGTCTATGCGGCTCAGTGTATTTATGTCAAGTATGTCATGGATAGACATTGGAACTCATCTTTCTCAACGTTTTTTAAAGGGGATGGCGTATGCGTCGTTACGCGTTTCCTCAACTTCCGACAACAGCTCGTTGATGATCTGGTCGCTGGTTATGTTGTCCGCCTGTGCCCGGAAATTCAGTATCAACCGGTGACGCAGTACGGGCAGGGCCGCGCGCACAATATCCTGTCTGGCGACATTGTATCTGCCGTCGAGAGCCGCCCAGGCTTTTCCCGCCAGCGCCAGATATTGGCATGCCCGCGGCCCGGCGCCCCACTTCAAATAACGGTTGACCAGTTCGTATGGATTGTCCTCTGCCGGACGGGTTGCTCTGACCAGTCGTACCGCAAAGTCGCCGACTGATTCAGGCAGTGGAATGTAGCGGATCGCTTCCTGGAAAAGCAATATTTCATCTGCGCCGATTACCTTTTGTAAGTCCACTTTGTTGCTGGAGGTGGTTTCGTGCAGTATTCTTGTTTCCGATTCAAGGTTTGGGTATTCGATGCGTAAGCTGAACATGAAGCGGTCCTGCTGAGCTTCGGGCAGGGGATAGGTCCCTTCCTGTTCGATCGGGTTCTGGGTGGCGAGCACAAAGAACGGGGACGGCAGTTTGAACTGGTGTCCGGCGATTGATACCTGGTGTTCCTCCATCGCTTCGAGCAGTGCCGACTGGGTTTTGGGTGGTGTACGGTTGATCTCATCTGCCAGCAGCAGCTGGGTAAAAACCGGTCCCTTGACAAATTCAAAACTTCGTTTGCCGCCGGCTGTTTCTTCCAGGATCTGGCTGCCGGTGATATCCGCCGGCAGCATGTCGGGCGTAAATTGAACACGATTGAAACTCAATTCGGCAATATCGCTTAATGTTTTGATCAACATGGTTTTTGCCAGCCCCGGAACCCCGGTGAGAATGCAATGGCTGCGGCAGAGTATAGCGACCAGCAATTGTTCGATCAGAGCTTCCTGTCCGAAAACTTTTTTCCCTAACTCTTCTTTGACTACTGCGATTTTCGGTGCAATCGATTTCAGCACGTCTTCGAGCTTGACCGTCGCTGCTTCTTCAATCATGGTTATCATCGTCCTTAATATATATTTATTGATTCCGTCCCGGTTTCATCCGGTCGAGCCATTCTAATATCATACGCCTGAATGCCGGATACTCCCCGACTTCCACCAGCGGTTGCTTTAAAGTATAAACGCAAGTGCGGTTCCAACCATTGGCGGTACGGGAAAATTCAACGGAGGTTTCCGCGTTGGCACACTGCTGTTTCCATGCCGGCGGCATTGTCGGGACGCTGGCGGAATTAACTTTAAGCATTACGGTAAATTGCCTTTCCTGTCCGTCATTGAGCAGCATTTTAAGCGGCCGATGGGGTAGCGTCAGAGATTCCTGCAATTCATATGGGATGGTGATGTCGGCGGCATTGCCGGAGTACTCGATATTGCCGGACAGGCGAATCTCCCGGTCGCCGACTTTATCTTCCCTGATATCCAACACGCCGACTCCGGGCATGAATGGCGTCAGAAGCGACTGGACAAAATATCTTTTCTGCAGCGGTGACAGGTGTTTCAGGCGATTGCTGAACCAGTAGTAGTCCAGCCCAGACGCGGTAATATTTATTTTTCCGGTGTATGCATCGTTGTTTTTTCCCAGGAGTTCAATATCGAATATCTGCCGGTTGTCGATAGTTTTTGCCGCGGTGACTTTTTTGAAACGGAAGCCGTTGCTGCCCAAAAGCAGTGCGTCCCGTCCGAGGTCGCCCGGCGGCAGGGTCAGGAAAGGGGTTCCAGATTCCGTGGCGTCCAGCCATAGTCCTTCAGGGTATCCCTCGATATTTGGAAAAAAGGCGATGGCGTGATTGAATTGCCAGCAGGGGAAATCAGGATCGGAGGCTGCCATGCGGTTGAGCAGTGCCATTTGTCCTTCGATGCCGATTACCTTGGCCATAACCAGCAGCAGATTGGCTTTGTCCTTGCAATCGCCGATGCCGCTGGTGCAAATATTCTCCGGCAGACGCGGCCGGAAGGCTCTAACCCCGACCGGGGTGGTGTCATACCGGAATGCGCAGACGAAGTCGTATAAGGCCTGGATTTTGTCGATGGTGGACTTTTTTCCCTCGGTAAGTTCTTTTGCCTTGCGGGTGACGATCTCGCCGGGTTCATCGGATTTTTTTACCATCTGGCGATGCCAGGAAACAAATTCATTCCAGTCCCTATAGGCCGATACGCGCAGCCATGGCGCGAACATCGGCACCGGTGGCAGGTTCGGGATGATCTCCAACGCGGCAATATCATTGAGTTCAAAGGCGTACTCTCGGTTGAATTTGCCGACGCTGCTGCGGATTTCCGGTACCTGGTTCAGATTGTAGAACTTGAATTTCAAGTCCTTCTCTTTCGGCAGACCGATACGGAAACGCAGGGATTGTTGCGGGATGGGGGCCGCCAGGCTCAGCTCGGTACTGAAGGCGGCGGTGTTGTCGGGTAGAATGGAAGTACGCAGCATCTCGTATTCAATACGACTGCCCGGCTTTAACCCGGGGAAACGCATCTGGCCGTTACAGCCGTTGACCACTTCCGCATCATTGACGGTTCCATCAGGATTGACGACCCGGGCATATTTCACCTTGACGTCAATCGAACCGCATGCCCCCAGAGGCACGATTGAATATTTCTCGACGCCATTGGAGTCGTTGATGATGATGTTGGCTTTTTCTCCAGTGGTCACGGTATCGGTTTTGCCGATCACGATCTCCAGTTCGCGCAGCAGATAACAGGCATTGTATGCCGCATATTTTTCCGGGACCTTGATTATTTTCGCCGTCTGTTTCGTTTGCTCCTGGACGGCAGGACTGCCCAAGCCGGCCCATGGCGGCAATGATTTGTCGTCCAAACCTTGAAAGGGATATTCATACGACTGTCCATTAACTCTTAGCGCGGGTATTTCACTGATTAGCAGATGATTTTCCTTGCCGTATTTCTGGGTATCTACAGCTGCCAGACGGATCAGTTCCAGCAGCCCGGAGCCGGGATTTGCCGCCATCCGGGCAAGGAAATATTCCGGCAGCAGCGGGGGATTCTGCTGTCCGCTGTTGGCGGTGGCGGTTACGACGAGGCGGTCGGGGCCGTCAAAACGCGACAGCAATTCCGATGACATGGTGTTAAAACCGAATATCATTACCGGTGCCTTTATCTTTTTCAATACGGTGTTTAATTCCGCGGCTTTGATATGCCCCTCAGGCAGTGAGATATAGAAATCGTTCCGCCCAGATTGTCCGTGTCCGAAGAAAAAAACACTCAACTTATCCTGCGGTGTCAACCTGTCCGCGTACTGTTGCAATTTCTGCAGCAAACCGGTCCGGTCGGAGATGTTCTGGTCGTCGGCAAACGCGATATGCCGGGCCGAACAGCCGCATGTCTGGAGATTTTTGGACAGGGTGTCGCAGAGTTCCTGCTGTCGGCGGTATGCCATTTCTCCGCCACTTTTACCCATGACGATCAATGCGTACATGTCGGCGGCGAGACGGCAGGGAAAAAATAGCGCGAACATACAAAGGAAAAAAACAGTATGTATCGATGCTTTGGGTATTATTTTAAAGTTAATCATCGCTGTTGTGGCTCCTGTCTCACAAAACAAAACGTACATTTATTAATCGATTATACAAATAAAAGTCTGCAAAAAAAATAAAAACACAACAAATGTTTTGTGTTACGGAGTCATAGCTGATTATGGATGAACTTTTTGCGAAAAAAACGTGATTAAGTTGTTTAAACGATTGAAATTTCTCTTGCAACAGGTAAATTTATGGCTCATATTTGCCTGAATTGTCACAACAATCAAAACGGGAGTCGCAAGATGATCAGTTATAA
This sequence comes from Lentisphaerota bacterium, assembly GCA_003246475.1. GTDB lineage: Bacteria > Verrucomicrobiota > Lentisphaeria > Victivallales > SZUA-371 > SZUA-371. The sequence continues at coordinate 926 of QKAL01000261.1, read as the reverse complement.
AGATCTCGGTCTGGTCAATACCAGAGCAATGTTTGCCAAAGCGGTTAAGGGTGGTTATGCCATTCCCGCTTACAATTTCAACAACATGGAACAGATGCAGGCTATCATTCAGGCCTGTGTTGAAACCGAATCCCCGGTAATCCTGCAGGTCTCCGCCGGTGCCCGCAAGTATGCCAACCAGACGCTGTTGCGCTATATGGCTCAGGGCGCGGTTGAATACGCCAAGGAACTCAGCGGCGGCAAAGGTATTCCGATCGTTCTCCATCTCGACCATGGCGATACTTTCGAACTCTGCAAGAACTGTATTGACAGCGGTTTCTCCTCCGTCATGATCGACGGTTCTCATCATTCATATGAAGAAAACGTGGAACTGACCAAGAAGGTCGTGGAATACGCCCACAAGCATGATGTAACGGTTGAAGGCGAACTCGGCGTTCTCGCCGGTGTTGAAGACGATGTCTGCGCCGAACACCACACCTACACTCAGCCGGAAGAAGTTCAGGACTTCGTCAGCAAGACTGGCGTAGACAGCCTGGCCATCTCCATCGGTACTTCCCATGGCGCGTTCAAGTTCAAGCCGGGCCAGGATCCGAAGATCCGTCTCGACATCCTGCAGGAAATCGAAAAGCGCATCCCGGGATTCCCGATCGTGCTGCACGGTTCTTCTTCCGTTCCGCAGGATCAGGTTGCCCTCATCAACCAGTATGGCGGCAAGATGAAAGACGCTATCGGTATCGGCGAAGACCAGCTCCGTCTGGCTGCCGGTTCCGCGGTCTGCAAGATCAATATCGACTCTGACGGTCGTCTGGCAATGACTGCCGCGATCCGCAAAGTCTTCTGCGAACAGCCGGGCGAATTTGACCCGCGCAAGTATCTCGGTCCGGCGCGTGATGCCCTCAAGGCCCTTTACAAGCACAAGAACATCA
>QKAL01000160.1 GCA_003246475.1 Lentisphaerota bacterium | reverse complement strand
TAGGTTTATAAAAAGGCGCCTGAACAGTATAGCCCTCCGTTCGCCATGCTTTTAAGTCGCTGTCGTCAATGCCTTGTACGGCAGGGTCTCCCGGGGCGCGGACAAAGGCAAATGCTTCACAACCTGAAACATTACGGCGCAAGGGCAGTATTTCGCCATGATCAGGTTCCAGCCAGAGAACGCGTAACCCATTTTTCACGGCGGCATTCAGCATTGTCGTATCCTGACTGCCGCTGCTTTTCCAACCGGCAATTACCAGACTTTTCGCCCCCGCTGCCAGTGCCTGGTTCAGTTGCGAGAATCGTCCGCCGGGAAAAACAACATTGGCGAAGATGCCACTTGGGGTTGACAGCAGGATACAGCCGTCGGGGGCCTTAAACGATGTCGGGGCGGGAAAAACATGATAGTCAAACTTTTTCCGGCAAAGCGTCTGCTCACCTGCTTTCAATTCCAAATCCCATTGCACGTTACTCTTTTCGGCAACCTTCGGCATATCCAGAACCAGGTCGAATGACTTCATGATTCCCGCCGGTAATTTAAAATTCTTTATGGTTTGTCCGATTACTTTGCCGTCCTTCGTCAATTTTCCCTGCAACACGCAGTCTTTCTCCTCGAACATGGCATTGTATATCATCAATGTTCGTTTGATCCTCTCCGCGGAAGCAAAGGTGGAATTCTGTTCTCGGGAATCTATCAGATAATCCGGCATCGGTTGCCCGTAAGAATACAAAGGATTATTCTTTTCCTCGGCCGCGGTTCCCCAGGGATTCCACACCGACAGTCCGGCATGGTAATAACCTGTGGAAAACATCTGGATACAGTCAAACCATCCCCGATAATAGCCTTCTTTCATATCATAAGCGGCATCACCGGCCCAACGCGCCATGCCGAAGGGCGGATGGATACAGTACGGCATAAACAGGTCTTCGCTGAAATGCAACGGTTTTTTGCGGTCCCATTTGATGCCTTGCCATGAAACGGTTGCATCTTCCAACCAATTGATATTATTAGGAATAGTAAATTTTTGTTTAAAGGGTTCAGTGGGATAATGGAAACTGACGGTCGGCGCCGGGCCATGTTTGCCTTGCCCGCCTAGTTCTCCGTCACCGGAACATGTCCAGGTGTGTTGCGGATCGAGTTTCTCGGCAAGTTGCCCCAATGCCGTCATTTTTGCATCTACGGCAGCTTTTTCCTCAACCGAGCCTTTCATATAATATGACGCGAATTCATTACTCAGACACCAGTAGATTACCGAAGGATGATTGCGTAAGGTTTTAACCATTGATGCGATATGTTTTTCGGCGTTGGCCCAGAATTTATTATCTACTTCATGGCCGCGCGGCTCGTTGATGCCGGATTCGGGAGCAATCAGCCAGCCCAGTTCGTCTGCGCAACGGACAATACGTAAAGACGGTCCGCCGTGGAGCCGATAGCCGTTGTAACCGCGGGTTTTAAGTATATCGATCATTTTTTTCTGTTCGTCATACGTGGTCAGGTTCCAATATGGAATTATAGAGGTTCGACGGTGCATGAAGCGCACCCCATTCAGTAACATATCGGGGCCCACGACTTTTATTTCGCGGAACCCGAAACGTTGCCGGAAAGCATCGACTACTTTTCCATTGCTGCTGACCTTGAAATCCAGATTGTAAAGATGCGGACTGTGCGGCCACCAAAGTTTCGGGTTTTTCCATGCATGGGTCATAACGACTTCACGGCATTCTCCCGGCTTTAGCGTCAGATTTTGCGGTGCGTAACTGAAGTCAGCTCCTGCACTTGCTTCAATTTTGACTGTTGCGCTTCCGGTACCATGATTTTTTACCGTCACCCGGGATTCAAGCTCTGTGTGCGGCGCCAAGCGTGGAATCAGGAACGCGTCGTCAATAGTAACTTCGCCCGTCGACTCAATATGTACCGGATAGTTAATCCCGTCGAATTGCGGTAGGAGCCACGGCCAGCCAGCCGGCATTCTGGTGGCTCCTCCGGTAGCGGCAGTGCCGCTTACGATAACGGAAATTTCATTTTTCCCTGCCTTTAGTGCTTCGGTGGCGTCTAAACGGAAAGGGAAATAACCATCATCGCTTTTTCCGATGGATTGACCGTTTACCAATATTTCACAGGAATTGGTTACCCGTTCGAAACAGAGATAATAACGGCGTCCAGTCTCTTTTTTTTTTAGATCAAAATCCCGACGAAACCAGACGCAGGGGGTTTTCCCGGAAAAAAGACTGTTGTGACGGTCAGGAACCAAGACCGTTTGCCATCCGGAAGCCGGTGGTGGAACCTCTGCCGAGGTCACCGAAACGGCTTCCCACAAGCCATCAAGATCAACGGCATGGCGGGGCGCCAGCAGGTGATCCAGGATCGGAGAAAACATCGTTGTAATTTTCTCTGATGTAGAAAACGAGACGGGCAGGTCCTTTTGAGAGGCAAAGGCCTGAATTGAAATATCGTCGATACTGCCATAGTTGTCAAGACGGACTCCTAATGCGGTCCATTTATCCGGTTGGAGCTCGGTCGCAGCTATGGCCGCGGAAGCGATTGCCGGATCG
>QKAL01000260.1 GCA_003246475.1 Lentisphaerota bacterium | reverse complement strand
TGAGTAATGGACTTACAGCCGCCGAAACAAAAGACTTTTTTGAACAAAAACCGCGTCCAGACGATGTGCTGTTAAAGCTGCGCGCAGGTAATGACCATTTCTGCGCCGGAACTTCGCAACACACCAACAACACTTCTGAACGCCGTAAACTGGCTGCAACCGTAAATCAGGGTCAATACGCCTATGTCACCGTACTGTCCTGCTCCGACTCCCGCGTCCCCGTTGAATTGATCTTTGATGCGGGCATCATGGATATCTTTACCATACGTGTGGCCGGCAACGTCTGCAATACCGATGAAGCGGGCAGTATCGAATACGGGGCCTGCCACGTCAATACCCCATTAATAGTTATCATGGGCCATTCCCTGTGCGGAGCTGTCACCGCCATAACGCAAGCCGCGAAAGGACATGACCACAAACTGGAGAAAAATATTCCTCCGCTGCTGGCTAGCATTGTCCCGGTTGCCCGAAAGGTCATCGCGGAACATCCGGGGCTCAGCGACGCGGAACTGGTTACGGTCTGTACCGAAGAGTCGGTATGGCAAAGCATAAAAAATCTCTTCATGGCAAGTGCCGCAATTCGAAAAATGGTAAAAACCAATAAGATCAAGATCGTCGGTGCAATATACGATATTGAAAGCGGGAAAGTTAAATGGCTACCGGAAGAAAAAGTTGCCGGTATTTTCGAACAGGTTGAAAAAGACCCCGAACGCAGTCAAACGGTTTTTGCGGAGTAACGATTTTTAATCCGGGCGACATTTACATATGTAGCCCGCCGTCAATTCATCCACGGAACAGCAGCATCTTGAATCCGAGCAGGATAAGAACGACTCCGCCCAGTATCTCAAACTTGTTTTCAAACAAATGCCCAAATACTTTACCGATAAAACAACCACTCAGAGCAATCAAAAAAGTAATCCCTCCGATCATGGAACAAGGCAGAACCACCGGATAATTCATACAGGCAAATGACACCCCGACCGCAAAAGCATCCAGACTGGTCGCCACCGCAAGAGCCGTCAAATGGTAGATACAGAAATCTCCGACTTCATCGTCATCGTGGTGGCTCACCGCCTCCCAGAGCATCTTTCCGCCAACCAGCAGCAACAGCGCAAAGGCGATCCAGTGTCCGAAAGATTTAATAAAGAAAACAAACAAACTGCCGCTCAACCACCCTGCCACCGGCATCAACGCTTGAAACCCGCCAAAAAACAGCGCAGTCAGCATCACCTGCGAGATCAGAAACTGTTTCTTCAAAGTAGCGCCCATCGCCACAGCCACCGCAAACGCGTCCATCGCCAAACTGACGCTCAACAACACAATTTCAAATAATGACATAAAAAAATACTTCCTTCATAAAATAAAAGGATAATATACTCCAGGTGAGGAGAGTTTGCAATATTATATCAGGAACGCTGCCGAAAGAAATCGCGGCGTCCGCGCCACTCCGCATAGCGCTGCAGGAGGCGATAGATCAGGCCATATGGTATCGACCACAAACGAAAACTCCGCAGCAGATAGTTCAGGTCGCTGTAACAGGCCGCGGCAAAACACTTGAAGAAACCATGGATGAAATCGGGGCAGAAACCGTAGATACGCGCCTTCGATTTTCCCATCATATAGTACTTCTTATAAACCTCCTTTAAGGAATAATTATGCGAATGTTCCGCCACCGCGTCCACAGCATAGGCTATCTTCTGTCCGGAATGGCGGATGCGGACCGCCCACTCTTCCCCTTCCAGAGTCCTGATCTGAGGATCGAATGGGTAATCGAGCAGACACTCCTTGCGGATCGCCGTATTTGATAACGAAAACCATTGCGGCCAGCCACTCCCGCCGGAGTACGGTGGAAAAGCTTCGGCATAGTCTTTTCTCACCAAAGGCATGGCATTCGCATGCGGGACCTGACAACCATAAGCCGCGACCACGGTATTATCATTCAATAATGGACGGATAAGATTTTCCAGCCAACGCTCGTTCGCCGGCGTGCAGTCGGCATCACAGAACACGATGATCTCGCCTTTTGCCTTTTTTACCGCTGAGTTCAAAGTCTTTCCGGGAAGATAATCTTCCGGTTTTACCCGAGTCGTACGACAGTTGAATTTTTTTATCAATTCAAAAGTACCATCGTCAGAACCCAGATCGTAATTAAGAATCTCATAATCATTGAACGATTGTGCCTGAATCCGGTTCAGATCCGGCTCTATCAAATCAATGGCGTTCAACGATCTTAAAATTATTGTGACCAGCGGCATTTCTTTCCCCCTGAAATGAACATTTCACAACCGCTCCAATGATATATTATAAACGTTCGGAATTTATTTTGTCTATGGTTAAAATAAAAAAAAGCCCGGAGATGGCAAACTATTGACTATTTAGCAATTTAGCTATATAGTAAAATAATAGAAGCATACAGGTGCATTATCATGATTTACAAAAGCAGAGAATCGGAACTTAACGGGATGGCGGAAATATTCAAGGCGCTGGCGCATCCCTCAAGATTGTTCATTGTCGAGCAGTTGTTGCAACAGGAACGGTGTGTCCGTGAATTAACACAAATGATCGGC
>QKAL01000035.1 GCA_003246475.1 Lentisphaerota bacterium | reverse complement strand
ATGAAGCTTCGTTGCAGTTCAAAAATGTAAAGGAGCGTGGCAGGCAATCGCGGAAATTCGGTCTTGCCTGCCACGCTTTGTGTGGGTTGAAACGGCAGAAAAATGCCGCCGTTTATATCGAACTAATTTGCTTTCTGTCCAAAGATCGCAATCTCTCCCAATATCTGCTGGTATAGGCTCTTTTGGGTAAATATCCGAACTTTACGACATTTCACCGGAACGCCGTACAAAGATATTCTGGCGTCACGGGATGATGCCGGAGCGGAACCATTCCACTGCTGCCATAAATGCCAGCTGCCCGACTCATCCTGCCAATGAACTTCGAAAACGGAGAGCGCCCGGTATTCATCCCATCGTTGCGACAGCATGACTTCGGTGATGTAATATTCCTTTTTCAGGTCAAACTCGCAGGTGGCGACTGCGTTGACCCCGCTGCCGTCCCAGGTGCCGTGTACGGCATAGTCGCCGCCGGATCCTTCGGACACGCCGTCGGTCATATCGTTGCCGTCGTCCGTGGAGGCCAGATACGGGTCGGTAGCTCCAACTTCCGCCGTATTGCGCTCGGTCACCCAGTTATACGTGGCTCCGGTGGCGATTTTCGGACAATCGGCGGCAAACATGTATCCCAAGGTGTTGTTTGAAAGGAGATACTGCTGTGGCGCCTCAAACCCGAACAGTGCCATTTCCCCCAGAACCTGTTGATACGCCCCTTTTCGGGTGAAGATTCTGACATAACGCGTCTGTGTGGGGGCTCCCGCCAGATCGATTCTGGCATCACGGTTGTCGGCAGGTGATGTCTGATCCCACTGTGCCCATAATTCCCAGGTCAATGCATCTCGTGATGTATAAACTTCCAGCGCAGTCAGGTGCCGGTAGGCATCCCACAACAGTGACAGAGTGAAATTGGTAAGGATGTAGTCTTTTTTGAGATCAAATTCGCAGGTGGCTACGGTATAAACCCCGCTGCCGTTCCAAGTGCCGTGTACGGCATAATCGCCTCCCGATTCCTCGGATATGCCGTCGGTCATATCATTGCCGTCATCGGTTGCCACCAGGTTGGGATCAGACGCGCCAAATACGTCACCGCTTGCCTCGCTTATCCAACGGTAAGTCGCACCGGTGGCAAGCGTCGGGTAGCCTGCGGGTATGACATATCCGCAGGTATTCCCCGAGAGCAGGGAAGGGCGAACCTTTATCACCAGCCACTGAGCATAGCGTCGCGCCGTGACCGGTATTGAAACGGTTGTCCCGTTCTGCGTGAATGATTTTGCGACAGGGGTGTCGCTGTCGCTGCTGTATAATTGTACCGAGGTGACGTTGCCGCCGAGGTTGTTTACCTGCAGGGTGGTTGAGAAATCGGTGTCGGTCGCTTGCAGCTGATTAAGGCGCCAGAACGGAATCACATACTCTCCGTTATTTTTTCGCCATGAAAATGCTTTCATGTATGATGGGTAAGAGGTGAACGAGACGGAAGCAGTGCCTAGCTTAAAGTCATCGATATTGTTGAAATAAGCGGCAAATCTGGAGTAATAATAATATCCTGGCCGTGCTGTGGTGGCGTCATTTGAAAGCAGCCCGAAGTTCTGTTCGAACGCTCCCACGTTCGGATCGTCACATTTTAAGTCGTACCAGGAAACCATTCGGATCGAAATGCCGCCAAGGCGTTTATGCATGATGATTGCCATCAGGCGGGTGAGGTAGTCCGCCTGTTTTTGAACTGTCTCGGTACCCCGGTAATCTTCAGCCGTTGACGCGGAAGAATATCCTATCTCAGTGTAGTAGAATTTAATATCTTTGGGAGACGATAATTGGGCGTTATATTGCTGGACGATATTCCAGACGCTGTCGGTCTCCTTTTCAAACCCGGATGGATCGTTGCCTGCCTCCCAGTGTTTTCCGCCTTCCGGGGGAAATTGATCCCGGTACGGATGAAAACTTATGGCATCGCAGTAATTGAGAAGACCCGCAGCCAGGGCATCTTTAAGCCACTTGGTGTTGACCCCTTCCCAGTCTACGCTGCTGTCGGGATATACCTTGCCATCGTACCAGCCGCAGGATGCCAGCGCATTGACATCATCCCATACATAGCCCCAGCCAGCGAAACTGCCGCCGACTACCGGGATATAGGGATTGATTGCCTTGATGTAACCGTATGCCGCGTTACAGTAATCTACATAGGCGCTTACACCCGCCGTCCAGAACCAGGGAAGATTCGGTTCATTGTGCAACTCAATAGCTTTAATGCACGGATAAGTAATTGAAAGTTGGGCTATATAGTTAAAGGCATTTTGGAGTGCGGTGCCGATGGGTAATGAAAATAAAGGGTCGAGAACCACTGATACATTTGCGTTCTGATACATCTGCAGATAACGCTCGATCAACTCGGCGCGGCGGCTGTTTATATTCCCTGCGCTATCGAACAAATCGGATAAATAGATCGGTTCACGAACCCACTTTAACCCTGCCCCGGTAACCCAGGGCAGGGTAATCTCCGGCCTCCAGTAACCGTTGGGATATGCGTTGAATATATCGGTATGAATCATATGGGATGCAACCCCGAACATCTGGTTGGCGGAGCCGCCCGATGTTCCGCAGTCGGGAGGATCGTTGAGATTACCGAATATAGCCAGCTCGGACAGCTGTAACTGTTGATCCGCTCCCTGGATGCTGAACCAGACGTAGCGGGCTTTGGTGTTGTTCGCCACGGTAATGAGATTGGCTGCATTGCCATAGGAAATTGAGGAGTTGACACCGACAGCGGTCCAACCTCCGGAATTGCTTATCGAGTTAGTTGATGAACTAACGTAAACCGTGAACTCGCTTACGCCGTTGGAACCGGCGGTTCCCATAGTACGCAGATCAAATTTGCTGACATAAAATTCCTGACCCAGGTCAAACACCACATCGACACGTTTGTTCCCATCCCATGGTCCCCATACCGCGTCTCCGCCTGAAGAGCCGCTTCCGTCGATCATATCCGGCTCCCGCGTGGTATTGTCGCCGGAGTCTGCCTCGTCCTGCCCCGATGCCAACAGATCCAATCCTCCGGCTGAGGTGTCATAAATATATGTGACCCCGACGGTTTCAGGCAAGTGTGTGTCCTGATAAAATGTGCCGTTGTTATTGTTGGAAAGCAGGTAATCGTATGCCATTGCATTTATCGAAGCCGTCAGTATAAACAAATATAACAGATTCAATAGCCAATTCCTCATCGCCAGTCTCCTCTCTTTTTAAGCTCTTTCTTGTATTAACATCCTAAAACCCGATTAGCTTAAATTGTGTATTTTTTATTCGCCACCTGTTCCTTTCGTTAATAATTGATGTTATTGATTTTCGAAAATAAAACATATCAAACATGGTGTTGGTTAAATAAGATTATACAACAAGCTTAAATACAAGTCAATAAGCGGTTTATTAATTTACGAAAATTAATTGATTTGTCTCTGCAAATCGCATGAATTGATAGAGTGAAGGATTCAGGGAGGGGGGAGGACTAATCGGGTTTTGTGTCGAAATCTCTGAAATTTGCCGGTATGGGGATATGGTTTCAAACGCAGGCAAACTCCTTGATTTCGGCCATTCGATGAGTTGAAGTCAGTTACTGTCCCCGACTTCAACGAGTTTTGAAAACCCGTTGGGGTCGGGGCGGCAACTATGCATAATTCTTGGCTGATCGCGACAAATCACGATGTGCTGAAACATTGTGACACTGTCCAGTCAAAGCGGAATACTCTGCAACTTATTGCGCTTCATACATGCCGTTTGAATACGGACCGATTACCATGATTTTATTCATATCGGGCAAATGGACGATTTCAGCTTTGTTATTTGTTCCGAAATCTATGTATTTCAGCGTTTCTGTTTGGGATGCGTTGCGGATCACATGTGCTCCATCCGGACCGGGAGGGAAGGTTATCGCGTCCCCGGCGTCTAACGTTACATCTCCGTTTGCGGTACGTACGATCGCCTTGCCGCTGATGATGTAAAAAACTTCTTCGTTCATTTCGTGATAGTGATAGCCGAATGCATAGCTGCCAGGCGCTACTTCCACAAAATTAACCGTACATTGACCTGCTTCCGTTTGCGGAACGACCGGGGTGACAATAAAACTGTTGCCATTGCTTCCCAGATCTTTTCCCGTGGCGGAGTTGATGTTTTTGATAGTGAGCTCTTTCATTTTCACTTTTCCTTTTTTTGTTTATGATTCTTAATGTAACCAGAATAGTTACAGGTTAAGGTAAAAAAAATCGTTATAATTGAGAGTTGATTTTTTCGACGATATCCACCAGCGTTTGCGCGGACAATTCCTGTTCCAGCACTGCCTGCGCATTTTTTACCGTATCATCCAGAGCAAACTGGATATTAGCACCTACCGGACATTTTAAATTGGTGTTTTCGTGAACTGAAAATAGTGTGCTGTCGGCGGCTCCTACTGCATGATAGATGTCAAGAAGAGTAATTTTCTCCGGGTTTTTGGCGAGAGTCGCGCCGGCGACTCCGGCGGAGGTTCTGACCAGACCTGCTCTTTTCAACATACCTAGCAGTCGGCGAATTACCACAGGATTGGTATTGACGCTTCCGGCGATGAATTCCGAGGAGCATGAGTAATCTTTGCAAACCACGAGCAAAGACAGAATATGTACTCCGACAGAAAATCTCGTGGAAATCCTCAACATGATGCACCTGTGTTTTATTTTAATGTAATTAATATAGTTACAGGTTGTCGGTTTGTCAATAGCACGGAGAGGTAATTTTTTATTGTTTTCTCAAATACAGGAGAAGAGCAGGAAATGGGAAAATATTGTGGGCATGACCAGACAATCAGCAAGAACTGTTGCCGCAATTTATTTGTCATCGATGGTTGAAAAAAAATCAGACACTAATATATTTAATTTAATGGCTTTGTTATAGATATGTCCATGGGGGGGATATGGCGGCAGCACAGAGCGGCGTCTGGAGAAAATTCAGTACATTGATAAGTGCAATCTTTTTTGCCACGGTGTTGCTGCTGTTGTTAGCCGGCAAGCCGCTTCCACGCCCGGTAAAAGTGGGCGTCTTCTCTTTGCCTCCGCTGATTTTTCAAAATGAATCCGGACGCGCGGATGGTTTTTATGTGGATCTGGTAAAGCATATTGCTGAAGAAGAAAACTGGCGTCCGGAGTATGTTTTTGCCTCATGGCCGGAACTTCTGGAACTGCTGCGTCGCGGGGAGATCGATCTTCTGCCTTGTATTATGTATAGCCATGAACGCAACGTTTTTTTTGACTTCAGCCGGCAAAGTACCCTGACGCTGTGGGGACAACTTTTTTTACCCCTGGATTCTTCGGTAAAAAAGATAGAAGATCTTGCCGGAAAAACGATTGCGTTGAAGAAAGACGAGCAGAACTGCCTGAATTTTACTACTCTTGCCTCTGAACGCGGAATCGGTTTCACTCCCTTTTACTACACTCAGGACGAAGATGGAATGAAAAGCGTCAGAAACGGTAAATGCGCGGCTGTGGTGGCGTCTCAGGGGGCCGGATACGTATTGGCAAAGAAATATAAGTTGAAGCCTTCCCAGGTCGTTTTTTCTCCTTCGCCGCAATTTTTTGCTGTCAGTCGTGGCAGGAATCCGGATCTGCTCGAGGCTGTTGACCGTTATATCGGAGATTGGATAATTCGTCCGGATTCATTTTATTATGAATCGTTGCAACGCTGGCTTGGGCGGCGTCTTTCACCCGAAGAGTACATTCCGGCATGGTTGGCTCCGGTGATATTTGTCCTTATGGGGACGGGGTTGGGCGTTATTCTGTTGATGGTATTGCTGCGGTATCAGGTTCGGCACAAAACCGCCGAGCTGCAGGACAGGAATGCCAGGTTGCAGTTGCTTTTTGATGAGTCGATTCACTATATCTGTGAGCTTGACCGACAGGGCAGAATACAACAGATCAATCATGACTTTCTCAAATTTTTGAAGAAATCCTTTGAACAGGTTGACGGGGTGAAGCTGGTTGAGCTGATTTTTGCTTCTCCTGATACCGGAAACATGTCCAGTCGTTTGACTGCGGCAATTGGAAATGTTTCGTACGATGGCAATGAGGTGATGGAGGCTGATCTGGTAACCTGTAATGGTGACCGGGCAAGCGTGGTAATCAGTCTGAAACCGATCAGCGACAGCATTGACGGGATGAGTGCTGTGTTGTGTGAAATGCAGGATGTTTCCGCGTCCAGGAAAGCCACGGCTGAACGTGAACTGCTGTTTGCCGCTATCGAGCAGTTTCAGGATGCCGTGGTGGTGACTGCGACGGATGGGGCTGTGGAATATGTGAACGCCGCATATGAGAAGATGTCGGCAATGACTCGCGAAGAGATGACCGGAAAGCGATTCCATTTCAGTCAATGTGCGCATGAGCTGGATGAGCGATTGATGTTTCAGGCTTTGGAGGAGCAAAAGGAGTGGTCGTTTAAATTTCCGGTTCGCCGTGATTCCGGAACGGTTGCAACTCTGCTATGTCGAGCGTGTGCAATAGAAAAGGCGGGGGAGGCGAGTCATTATGTGATAATTATGCGCGACGTTTCCAAAGAGGAGGAAATGGAACGTCGGCTTCGCCAGTCGCAGAAATTCGATGCGATCGGACAACTTGCCGGTGGTATTGCCCATGACTTCAATAATCTGTTGCAGGTGGTCATCGGTTTTACCGGAATATTGAAAAAGAAGGAGGCGGATAATGCCGCCAATATGGCATTGCTGAACAATATCGTCGAGGCTGCGGAGCGTGGACGCAATCTGGTCCGCCAGCTGATGACTTTTTCAAATTACCGAAAGACTTCGGAACAGCAGCGTATCAATGTTAATCTTATCGTCGGGCCGTTTGTTGATATGTTCAGGCAGGTTGCCGGTGAGAACATCACAATCCAATACGACCCGGCGGCGGAGTTGCCGCAAATCGACTGTGACGTCGGCCAGATCGAGCAGGTGATGATGAATATCTGCGTCAATGCACGTGATGCCATGCCTGAGGGGGGGACGCTGACGATTCAGACGGCACTGAAGCGGTTTCAGGAAATACCGCCGGAGCTGTTTTATCGTATTCAGCCCGGGGAATTTGTGGAAATGAAGTTTGCCGATACGGGAATTGGTATTGAAAAGGATCACGTCGAACACATCTTTGAGCCGTTTTATACGACCAAAGATATTGGAAAAGGTACGGGACTGGGGTTGGCAAACGTCTATGCGATCATTCGCAAGCATGGCGGGTTCATCCGGGTCGAATCGTTGCCGGGGCAGGGGGCGGTATTCATGGTCTATCTGCCAGTGGCCGGGAGTCAGGCGGCCATGTCGGGTACGTTGGAAGGGATAGCGCTGCCGCCGCCGGTCAAGTCGGAATTTTCGGGTCATACGGTTCTTCTGTGTGAGGATGAGGATTCTGTTCGTGAACTTGGTGCGATGATTCTGACCGATGCCGGATTTAAGGTGTTGGAGGCCGTGGATGGTGAGGATTCGATCCAGGTTTTCATGGAGAACCGGACGATGCTGGATCTGGTGTTGCTGGATGCGGTGATGCCGAAAAAGTCAGGACGGGAGGTATATCGCTTTATTTCGGAAAAAGCTCCGGACATGCCGGTGATTTTCATTTCCGGTTATTCCGATTACATGTTGCAGGATACTCCAGGCGTTCATGTGATTACAAAGCCATACGACGAAGCTACGTTACTTACCCGTATCGGTGCAGTTTTGAGGTCTAAAGACTTCCGTTCACATGTGCCATGATTTGTCCGGTCATTTCCTGATGGTTACACAGATACGAAAAAAGCCGGTCGGAAACCCCGACCGGCTTGATCATATATATAAATATGAAATGCGTTACTTCTTGCCGTAAAGAGGCCCGAAGTTGGCGCAGGCACGGTAATCCGAACCTTCTTTGTCCATGCCGAACGCAGCCCAGGTCGAGGGGCGGAAAATGTCGCCTTCCTCAACGTTGTGCATACATACCGGTATGCGGAGCATTGCCGCCATGGTTATCATATCGGCGCCGATATGACCGTAACTGAACGCGCCGTGGTTGGCGCCCCAGTTGGCCATGACGCTGTAGACGTCGGTGAATGCACCTTTACCGGTCAGGCGCGGCACAAACCAGGTGGTCGGCCAAGTCGGATTGGTCCGGCTGTCGAGTTTGTCGTGGACTTGTTTCGGCAGCTCAATGGTATATCCTTCGGCGATCTGCAGAACCGGGCCGATGCCATCGACCAAATTAACGCGGCTCATCGTGATCGGCATACCGGCCTTGGTCCCGGTCTTGAAGCGGGATGAGAAACCGCAGCCGCGGAAATATTCGGTTACCGCAGAGCACCATTCAGTTGCATCGAGGCATTTGCCGGCTTCAGCCGGGGTGATGTCCCAGTAAGGCTTCATAACCGGTTTGCCGTCGGTCTGCTGTTCGCCGGTGGCGTCCATGGTGGTGGCGCCGGAGTTGATCAGATGGATAAATCCGTTTTCAGCCGGGGTGCCTTTTACATCGAATCCGGTGGCATCCTTGACGGCCTGGGGACTCCAGTAGGTACGAACGTCAGAGAATCCTTGTGAAGTACAGGTCAGTAAATGTCCGAAAAGCATGGCAATGCCGTTGAGACAGTCGTTTTCAGTGGCCATTACATAGGCTTCGCGGATACCGTTCCAATCGAAAGAGGTGTTGAGGACGGTTTCCATAAAGTCGCCATTTGGCATGAAATCGGTCCACTGGCGCTGACCCTGGAACCCGGCGGCAATGGCGTTGTGCCCCATCGACTCTTCCACGTAACCCATCTGGGACAGCTTGGCGTTACCGACCATAAGGTCGCGGGCGATGATGGTCATTTTGGCGCAATATTCCCATACCTTTTCTTTTTCCTCGCGGGAGAATGTCTTGGCGGGAGTATTGGGATCCATGCCTTCCTTGCAGTTGGCCTTGATCCAGGCCATGGCGCGCTGGTATTCGTCTTTGTCGTAGATCTCTTTTTCGACGCGGCGGATAATCTCGCAGGAGTCGACTGCTTCATTGCGCAGTCCGAGGAATTTTTCCAGAAATTCCGGGTTGACGATCGATCCGGCGATTCCCATGGAGGTGCCGCCGATCGAAAGATAGGATTTGCCGCGCATGTATGCCACTGCCAGTCCGGCACGGGTAAAACGCAGGATTTTTTCCGCCACATCCGCAGGAATTGCGGTGTCGGAAGATGCTTTTACGTCGCGACCATAGATTCCAAATGCGGGCAATCCTTTCTGTGAATGTGCCGCAAGAACCGCTGCGAGATAAACTGCACCGGGGCGTTCGGTGCCGTTGAATCCCCAGATCGCTTTGGGGGTATATGGGTCCATATCCATGGTCTCGGCGCCGTAGCACCAGCACGGGGTAACCGACAGACTGACGCCAACGCCTTCACGGGCGAATTTTTCGGCGCACATCGCAGCTTCTGCCGCGCCGCCGATCGTGGTGTCGGCAATAACGCATTCAACCGGTTTGCCATTGGTATATCTTAAATTTTCGGAAATCAGTTTAGCCGCAGCCTTGGCCATATTCATGGTCTGTTCTTCCAAGGATTCGCGGACGCCGTCGCGCCGCCCGTCAATAACCGGGCGAATACCGATTTTCGGTAGAGAACCGCGCAGACGTTCCTGCTGCGGCAACACTTTCATTGTACTGATGTCAGCCATTTATAAATCTCCTTTTTCGAGGGTGGATGGCACTTTAAAACAATCCAAATATACGGGGAAAGTACTTAAAAATCAACGCTGAAGAGTCTGTCTTATATGGCGGGTGATACTATAAATCGA
>QKAL01000126.1 GCA_003246475.1 Lentisphaerota bacterium | reverse complement strand
CATATGGTCTGGTGCGGACTTGTGCCCGACTATACCATGCCGGAAACCCGCGCGCTCATTCAGGAACAACATGAGCGGGAACATGTTTCCATCGGGGTAAGCGGCTACAAGCTGGATGAGAGCGACGGCTATGATTCATGGCTGTGGCCAGACCATGCGGAGTTCCCTTCAGGACGTACTGCCTCCGCACTCAGGAACTCCTATGGACTGCTGTTCCAGCGGATGACGTACGAAATATTTCACAACCGGGATCAGCGTACCTATGGACTGACCCGTTCAACCAATGCCGGAGGCGTCGGCCTCCCCTACGTTCTCTATAATGACTGTTATGATTTTGACGAGTATGCTACGGCACTCTGCAGCTGCGGATTTATCGGCGCTCTGTGGTGTCCGGAAGTAAGGAACGCGCAAACCGCCAATGAATGGCTGCGCCGTTTTCAGCTGGCCGCATTGTCCCCGATGGCAATGCTCAACGCCTGGGCCGACGCCACCAAACCGTGGTCGTTTACCGAAGTAGCGGATGAGGTCCGCGAGGCGGTCCTGCTTCGCCGGAAACTGACCCCCTACCTTTATACAGCATTTGCGGATTATTATTTCGACGGAATTCCTCCATTTCGCTCATTGGTCATGGATTTCGGCAATTTTATGGATGACTCCGCAGAAAGGGCGGAGCTCGACGGTACAGCCAACCCTTATCAGGTCGCCAACCGTAAGGAAGTAGTGGACCAGTATATGATGGGGAACTCGATCATGGTAGTGATCATCAAGCCGGGACAGACCGAACGCAGTGTGATCCTGCCGCCGGGGAAATGGTATGACTTTTATTCCGGCGATTATGTCGGAAACGGAGAGGTCATTAAAATTACCATAGGGGAAAAGGAACCCATGCCTCTGTTCGTCAAAGATGGTGCAGTTATACCGTTACAGGAAGACGATGAACTGATTAATCGCAGATACGGCAAAACCGGCGGCAGCTTTGAGTTATACGAAGACGATGGCGAAACCTTTGCTTACGAACGCGGAGAATTCCGTTTCTCCACAATAGAATAGTCCGATTCACGAATTCCTCAGGCTGAAAATTATCTGAATTTCACTGCCGGAATCAGTTGTTTGTGCAGATATCCTGTGATATTATTAAGCATAACTGGTCGTAACACATTAGGGATTTTTATGGATTTTCAGAATAATATCAGTGAAATATACAACTATGGACTGCTGACCGTAAAGGGGCACGAACTAAGGGTCAACCAGGTGATTTTTGCCTTGGTGATCCTTGGTATTGGATTTCTCCTTGCCCATATCTTCAGTAAAATGTCCCGGCGGAGCCTGGAAGCTCTGAAGGTTAGCGACAACACCATGCACTTCTGCAGTAAGATGATCTGGATATTGACTGTCGGCATGTCCGCCCTGATTGCGCTGGAAATTATTCATGTTCCTTTGAGTTCTTTTTCGTTTATCGGCGGCTGCCTTGCTTTGGGTATCGGCTTCGGTATCAAGAATTTGATCAATAACTTTGTATGCGGCTTTATCCTGCTGGGGGAACGTCCGATCAAAATCGGCGATGTGGTCGAGATCGAAGGCGAAATCGGCGTGGTCGAGAATATCGGACTCCGATGCACCAAGGTCCACACCGAGGACAACATCCATATCATTTATCCGAACAGCAAACTGCTGGAGGAAAAACTGATCAACTGGAGCTACAACAATCACCATATTCTGGCCTATATCGTGGTCGGTCTGGCATATGAATCGGATACCCGTAAAGCTAGCGACAAAATGATCGAAGCCGTCAAACAGTGCAAAGCGGTAGAGTCCAAACCCGAACCATTTGTGCTGTTCTGGGAATATGCCGCCAGTACGCTGATTTTCCGACTCTACTTTCCGATAACCGCAAATTGTAAAATGGATAAATGGAAGACCCAAAGCGAAGTCCGACACCTGGTCTTCAATGCCCTGCGCGACGAAGGGTTTGTCTTTGCCTTTCCTCAGCTCGATGTACACTTCGATAAGCCGGAAGAATTGGAAAAGGCTGAGATAGCAAAGAGCTGAACCAAACGTCGGCCTGGAAATAGATAAAAAAAGCCGCGAAGCGGTACATGTTACCGGACACTGTCCGGGCGAGATCCAACGGCGAACCGTTGGTCGGCGCAGCCGAAATGTATTTACCTGCAACTTTGATATAATCGCAAACGATTAACACGTCAGCAATATTTTCTTAAGCGAGCGAAGCAATGCGAAAGGAAAATATTGCGGCACAAGCTTCGCCCCGACTGACTGGCGAAGCCGAAATCCCCCGAGAACCATAGAGTAATCAAGCCCAATAAAGAGCCTTGCTCTGCCCTCGAACAGCGAAGCAAATTCGAGGCTCAGAGCAAGTGCGAAAGATTCGCTAAAGTAGGGGCGATTTTCGATGAAAACGCCCGCCGCACCAGCGGCAGACAAATAACTTCAAAATGTATCGATGTACAGGTCTGACCCGAGTCCCCATGATCTTTTATAAAACAAAAGAAAATAAACGAAAATATGCGGAAGGAAATGTCTGCCAGGTAAGATCGGGCAGCTTCGATTGGAAAAAA
>QKAL01000120.1 GCA_003246475.1 Lentisphaerota bacterium | reverse complement strand
GGCGTGGAGGTGAAGTGCTCCTGGCCGGAATTTCTGCCGGAAGTCCCGGGCGACGTCAATCAGTTGAAACAGGCTTTTTACAATATTCTTAAAAATTCTCTTCAGGCGATGCCGCATGGAGGCAGGATCGACATCGAATGCAATTTTGATCCGGAGGTGATCGAATTGATTTTTGCCGATACCGGTCCGGGGATCAAGGCTGAGGACATCAATGTTGTCTTTGAACCGTTCCGGACGACCAAAAAGGAGGGTACCGGGCTGGGGCTGATGATCGTTGAGCGGATAATCAGGGAGCATGGGGCCGAATTACGGGTCGAGAGTGAAGTCGGGCATGGTACAAAATTTATAATCCGGTTCTATCGCGGAACCCGGCGGCTGCGGATGCTGCCAACCTCGCAGCGTGATGAAGAGCTGTTGGTAGAGGCGGAAAACATCAGGAATGGTAATGATGAAAAGCAGTAATATAAGAATCGATATTTCCGCGACCATGTTTCGCGAAACCGACTGGCGTGAACGTCTTGCCGGAATAATGACTGCCTGCGGCGAGTCCGGTATCGAACTGGGAGTGCAGTTGCACAATACTTCTCCGGCGGAGGAGATTGCCATCGCGGTAGGAACCGGCTTACCGATGACGGCGCATATCCCGCTGCTTTGCGACTGGCAGATCAACCTTTCGACCACCCGACTGGATCCTGCGCTGGAAAGTCTGGACAAGTCGGTGTCGCTTATGCGCCGGTATGGAATCGACCTTGCGGTATTGCATGGTTTCGTGATGACCGACCTGCCGATACCGACTTTCGGGCGTGGCAGGTCTTATGACGAGGCGATGGGCGAGATCCTGCGTCCGGAATTGGCGATGCCCGGCTCGCGGTTGTGCTGTGATTTCTTCGATACCGCCGAGTTTGCGGAACGGCGTGAGCTGACCCGGGAAAATCTGGCGAAAGTCGCAAGCGTCTATCCGGATGTTAAATTGCTGATTGAAAACGACTTTCCCTGTTATGGCGCGGGAAATCTGTTGGCGGAATGTGCCGCGCTGCTAGACAATGACATGTGCCTGGACAGCAGCCATCTCTGGGCCTCATCGTTTATTTATGACCGTGATTTCATCGGCGAGACCCGGAAATTTCTGGATACGGGCCGGGTGCGGATGGTGCATCTGCATGTCTCGTCATTTACCCCGGCAACGCCGAAAACCAACTGGGGTGACGGGCATCTGCCGCTGACGACGCCGAATATGATGCGGCTTCCGGCATTCGTCGGATGTTGTCGTGAGGCCGGAGTTCGGCACTATGTACTGGAAATCCGCAAGGCGTCGGCGGAAGACATATATTGTTTTATGGAAATGTGGAACCGCGGGGAGGAAAAATGAGCAAACCGATGTCGATTCTGATTATTGACGACGAGCGTAACACGCGCGAGATCATGGGGCGTTTTCTCGATTCTACCTATGAGGTGACGCTGGCTGAGGACGGAGTACACGGTATCAAAGTGCTGAAGGAGCGGAGCTTCGATCTGGTTCTCACCGACTTGCGCATGCCCGGTGTCGACGGGTTGAAGGTGCTGGAGGAGACGTTGAATAAACGACCGTCACCGCCATGTATCGTGATAACTGCCTACGGTTCGGTGGAGAACGCGGTCAAAGCGGTCAAGGCCGGGGCATTCGATTTTGTGACAAAGCCGGTTAACTTCGACCGTCTGGAGATTGTTATTCAGCGGGCACTCGAATCGCAGCGGCTGATGCGCGAAAACCGTGAACTCAAACGTCGCCTCAGTGAATCTTCGATGTCGTCCGGGATCATCGCCAAATCGGCGGTGATGCAGGACATCATGGATACCGTCCGGCAGGTCGCCCCCAGCCGGACCACCGTGCTGATTACCGGAGAAAGCGGTACCGGTAAGGAACTGATCGCCCAGGCGCTGCATGAATTCAGCGGCCGCCCGGGTAAGCTGCTGCCCGTGCATTGCGCGGCTCTTCCCGCCAATCTGCTGGAAAGCGAACTGTTCGGCCATGAGAAAGGGGCGTTTACCGGAGCGTTTGAACAGCGAAAAGGGCGTTTTGAGCTCTCCGATAAGGGCACGTTGTTTCTCGATGAGATCGGTGAGATCGACCAGCAGATTCAGGTAAAACTCTTGCGGGCGCTGGAGACTCACAGCTTCGAGCGGGTCGGTGGGAGCGAAACCATTTATACCGATACCCGTGTTGTCGCGGCGACCAATCGCAATCTGCGCCAGATGGTCAGTGAGGGCTCGTTTCGCGAGGACCTCTATTACCGGCTGGACGTGGTGACCATTCATTTGCCGCCCTTACGGGAGCGGCAGGAGGATATTCCGTTGCTGGTCAAGCATTTTATCGATACTTGCTCTTTTGAGAACGGCAAGGATATTGCCTCGATATCCGAGGAGGCACTCGAACTTCTGTGTCATTACGACTGGCCCGGCAATATTCGTGAGCTGAAAAACTGTATTGAACGCATGGTAGTGCTGAGCCGCGACGAGGTGTTGCAGAAAGGCAGTGTCCCGTTGCATATCGTCAAGGGCGCAAAAGGTTCATCGGTTGCGGCAATCGCGCCGACCTCCCTCGATCTGGATAAAAATGAAAAGCTTTTGATCATCAGGGCGTTGGATGAATGTTCCGGCAACCGGACACGGGCGGCGGAAAAACTCGGCATCAGCCGACGTACACTGCATCGCAAACTGATAGACTACAATATTAAATGAACATAAGAGACTGCAAGGAGAGATAAAAATGGAAAATTGTATTTTTTGTCGTATTATTGCCGGAGAGATCCCCTCGACCAAAATTTATGAAGACGACCTGGTGCTGGCGTTCATGGATATATCGCCGATCAATTTCGGCCATATTCTGGTTATCCCCAAAGAACATCACAACAGCTCCGCGTCCATTCCGGAAAATATTGCCGGGCGCATGTTTTATGTGGCTTCCCGTATCGGCGTAGCCTGCAAGCGTTCACTTGATTATGACGGCTTCAATCTGCATCTTGCCGACGGGACCTGCGCCGGTCAAGTGGTGATGCATGCCCATCTGCACGTGGTTCCGCGCGGTCTTGACGACGGTTTCCACTGGAATTGGCGCCAGCTCAAATATGAGAGCGACGCCGTCCGTCAGGAAACGGCTGACAAGATCGTCGAAAAGCTGAAGATCTAATATTTAGAGAACCGGGCAGCTGCGGATCATGCCGGTCAAAGGTCGAAGATCTTGCCGGGATTCATGATGTTGTTGGGGTCGAGCCCGCGCTTGACCACCCGCAGCATGTTCAAATATTCCTCGGAGACGACCGTGCGCATGTATTTCTTGCGTTTGTGGCCGATGCCGTGTTCGCCTGAGATTCTGCCGCCGCACTCGGCGGTCTTGCGGTAGACTTCCGCCAATATCTGCGGCAGGATTTCCTCCCATTGTTCGTCAGTCCAGTTTGGGTCGGAAGATATTCTGGCGTGCAGATTGCCGTCTCCGGCATGGCCATAGCACGGAATGGGTACGCAGTATTTTTGTTCCAGACGCCGGAACTCCGCCACCATTTCCGGTATCGACGCCGGGGGGACTACAATGTCTTCGCCGCTCTGGCGCGGATAAAACAAATTATAAGCTTCTGCGATGTTGCGCCGGATTTTCCAGATCCGCTCGGAAGTTGAGGCATTGTCGGCCACATAGACCTCCTGCGCTCCGCATTCACGGCACAACGTACCGATTGCTTCATATTCGCGGATGACCTGTTCCTCCTCCATTCCGTCGACCGAGAGCAGCAGCATCGCGCCGCATTTTTCATAGGGAATGCTTTCGTTGAGATAGTCGCAGGCTGCTTTAACCGAGGCCTGATCCATAAATTCGATCGATGTCGGGATATAACCGGAACCGGTCATCAGCCGTGGCACGGTATTGATGGCTGATTCACTGCTGTCGAACAAACAGAGCAGATCGACCTGATACTTCGGGCGTGGAATCAGCTTCAGGATGATTTTGGTGAAAAAACCCAGCGTTCCTTCCGACCCGACCATCAACTGAACCATGTTGTATCCGGTGACGTCCTTTACCAGCTTGCCGCCGAGTTCGACGATCTCCCCGGTGGGCGTGACGATCTCCAGTCCGAGGACGTAACGTGAGGTGACACCGTATTTTACCGCTTTTCCGCCGCCGGCGTTTTCCGCCACGTTGCCGCCGATGAAGCATGTTTCCAGGCTCATCGGGTAACCGGCGTAGAACAATCCGTGTTCCTTGACGTGTTCGTTGATCTCGTTGGCAATGACTCCAGGTTCGACTACGATCATCATATTTTTCAGATCGACTTCCAGAATGCTGTTCATGCGGTCCACGGAAATGACGATGCCGCCGTGGATCGGCACCGCACCGCCTGAGAGCCCGGAACCGGCGCCGCGCGGCGTGATCGGAATCATTTCCCGGTTTGCCAGTTTGACGATCTCGGCAATTTCTGCGGCAGTACGCGGTCGGATTACGATTTCCGGCATCGCCCGGTAGCCTTTGCCGGGTATCTCGTCATGTGAAAACGGTTCGAGCTTTTCCGTATCGTTAAAAATGACGTAACGTTCGCCGACGATCTCGCGCAGTTCTTCGGCGATAACGGAAGTAACGGGATTGTATTGAATACTTACCATGGCTGTTTCCCTTCCTTGATCATGGCGGTAAGCTGCGGTACGATGTCGAACAAATTGCCGACGATACCGAAATCCGCCACCTTGAAAATCTGAGCTTCCGGATCGGTGTTGATAGCGACGATGGTTTCGGCGGTCTGCATCCCGGCCAAATGCTGAATCGCGCCGGAGACGCCGACGCCGATGTAGAGTTTCGGAGTGACGGTCTTGCCGCTCAACCCGATCTGATGGGGGTAACTCAGCCAGCCGCGGTCGATGACTTCCCGGGAGGCTCCCAGTGCCGCACCGAGGGCACCGGCAAGTTCACGGGCAAGGCGGATGTTTTCCGCCTTTTTTATGCCGCGTCCGACTACCACAATTTTATCGGCGTCCTGTAGTCCCAGTTCTTCCCGGTCGGGGATGAAACCGGTACGGACGATCCGTGAAGACAATTGGCCGCCGGTAAGTCGTCGCCGGACAATTTCGCCGGTCCTTCCGGGAGTATCTGGCGCGGGCCGGGTTGAGCGGGGGCGTACCGTCGCCATCTGCGGACGGCATTCCGGGCATTTGATGGTGGCCATGATGTTTCCGCCGATGGCGGGACGTGTCTGGAGCAGCAGTCCGCTGCCGGGTTCGATTTCAAGTACAGTACAATCGGCGGTGAGGCCGGCATGGGCGGACATTGCCACGTAGGGCATCAGCGTCCGTCCGGTGGAGGTCGCGCCGGCGAGGATTATTTCCGGGCGGTATTCGTCGATGAGCTGCAACATTGCGGCGGCATATGGCTCCACGGTAAAATGTTCCAGCTCCGGCGCTTCGACGGCTACGACCCGGTCAACGCCGCAGCGGATCAGTGCTTCCGGCGCGGCAGTGTCCAGACTGTGCCCGAAGATCATGGCGTTG
The DNA here is from genome assembly GCA_003246475.1 of Lentisphaerota bacterium. Lineage (GTDB taxonomy): Bacteria > Verrucomicrobiota > Lentisphaeria > Victivallales > SZUA-371 > SZUA-371. The sequence continues at coordinate 4,309 of QKAL01000120.1, read as the reverse complement.
AGGCGGCAGTCGCGTCCGGCAGCAAGGGCCAGCCCGCGTGTTATGAGCTCGTACGAGATGGGCATGATGTGTCCATGGCGTTGTTCGGCCAGAATCCAGATATCCTGATGTTTCATTTAGACCACCTCTCTGCCTTGAAGAAAGGCGAACAGCTTTGCGACCGCCTGTTCGTTTTGACGGTCGTCGCCACCGAATTCCAGCTGACATTGCCGGGCGACGGCAGGACGGAAAATCTTTACCACCCGGGTAGGGGAGCCGTTTAACCCGATCCGGTTTTCCGGCAGTTGCAGTTCTTTTTGAGAATAGATTGGAATCGCGGTCCGGCGGGCGCGGATCTTTCCGTCAAGGGTTGGCAGGCGCGGTACGCCGATCTCCTTGACCACGGTCAGGATGGCGGGCAGGGTGATTTGCAGCTGTTCCTCCCCGTCCTCCAACCGCCTGTCGGCAACACACCAGCTTCCGGTGATGTTAGTGATACGGTTGACATATGAGGCGACGGGTATATTCAACGCGGCGGCCAGTTCCGGCCCGACTTGGCCGGTGTCTCCATCGGTGGCGCGTTCCCCGCAGACGATCAAATCGAATCCGCCCAGTTTGCTGATCGCCGCCGCCAGGATGTACGCAGTTGCCCATGTGTCCGAACCGGCATAGGCGCGGTCACTGACCAGTACCGCCTGATCTACACCCATGGACAGTGCTTCACGGAGTGCTGTTTCCGCCTGTGGCGGTCCCATGGTTACGGCGACGGTTTCGCCGCCGTATTGCTCCTTGAGCCGCAGTGCCGTTTCGATGGCATAAAGATCGAGCGGGTTGACGATGGATTCCACGCCCTGGCGTATGACTGTACCGGTGGTTTCGTCCATCTTTACTGAACGGGTCTCCGGTACCTGTTTGATCGGGATGATGATGCGCATTTGAATGTCCTGTTAAGTTTTCAACACTGAAAACATAACCGAAAAACCGGGTAATTCAACCGTGACAATAAGCTGGTTCAGCGATATTTGTGAACGTCAAAAAAATATTTTTTGCAATAAAACGATAAAGATGCAGCTAATGGGGATAAAACTGGCTCCGGCACTTGGATTCGAACCAAGGACCAAGTGGTTAACAGCCACCTACTCTACCGCTGAGCTATGCCGGAACATAAATCGAAGATGAAATTGTCAAAACTGGCTCCGGCACTTGGATTCGAACCAAGGACCAAGTGGTTAACAGCCACCTACTCTACCGCTGAGCTATGCCGGAACATTTACCCTCACTTATGCGAAGGAGCCATTATAATAACATCGAAATATAAAAAAGCAACTGGGGAAAAGTAAAAAAATTAAAATTTCACCTCAAAGCGTGATTCGCTGCTACGTTCAAAAGGCAGTTACTTAACCATCACATTGAATTTATTATGTCGGGTCGCTTTTTTTGAACAACTGGTGAATCTATAGGATGCAGTAGTCGATGTTGTTGGTTAATTGATTGGATATCAGGTATTTCCGCGCGGATAAATAAAAAAGGCAGACTTTTTAGGGTCTGCCTCTGGTAATCAGGGAAATTACTTTTTCAGTTCGGCTTCCAGCGCTTTGATCTTGGCTTCGAGCTTTTCAACCTTTTTGGGAAGGGTATAGCGGGCCATGAATTCACGCTGAGTTTCCGCCGGGGTGCCGACGGCAATCGAGCCCGGCGGGAGACTTTTGGCTACGCCGGAGGTGCCGGCAATCTTGCTGCCGTCGCCGATGGAGATATGGCCGTTGATCCCTGCCTGCGCAGCGACGATCACACCGCGGCCGATCTCCGCACTGCCGGCAATCCCGGACTGGCTGATGAGCATGGAGCAGTCTCCAACCTTGACATTGTGGGCAATCTGAACGAGGTTATCGACCTTGACGAAGTTGCCGAGCTGGGTTTTACCGAAGCGGGCACGGTCGATGGTGACGTTGGCGCCGATTTCGACGTCATTGCCGATCTCGACGATACCAACCTGCGGGATCTTGATGATGGCACCGCGGGGATCGGGGGCGAAACCAAAACCGTCGCTGCCGATGGTGGTGCCGGAATGGATGACAACGCGGTCGCCGATCACGCAACGTTCGCGAATGGAGACATTGCCGTAGATCAGGCCGTTTTTGCCGATACGCGTAAAGGAACCGATCCAGCAGCCGGGAAGGATGACGGTGTTGTCGCCGATTTCGACGCCGTCGTCAATGACAACGTGGGGACCGAGATGGACGTTCTGTCCGATTTTGGCCGTAGGGGCGACGACAGCGGTGGGATGGATACCTGGGGCGTATTTGATCGGTTCCGGGGCAAAGAACATGACGATCTTGGTGAAATCCATATCCGGGCATTTGCTGATGATATAAGCCTTGCCGGGTTTTTCTTCACCGTCGAAATCCTGCGGAACGATGAAAACGTTTGCCAGTGATTCGTCGACCTGCTGCTGATATTTGCGGTTGCCGAGGAAAGAGATGTCCGACGCGACGGCGTCTTTCAGGGCGGCGACGCCGGTAACGACGGCATCGGGGTTGCCTTTAAGCTCTCCGCCGGTTACTCCGGCGATTTCCTTGGCAGTAAGTTGTTTGGTGGTCATTGAGGTTGTCCTTTGCAGTGGTTATGTTAAGAAATAACAAGAGATTATTTTTTTTCGGGGATGTCTTTAATGACATCGGTAATGGTTTTGATATCCTTATCGACTTTATCATCTTTGGGGGAATAGCCGCGATTCATCTCCTTGATAATGGTCTCGGTGATGTCGATGGCGGGGTTGTTATAGATGATGACGGGGATATTGTTCATGGTGTTGCCGGATTTGTCGATAACCAGAGTATAACCGGACATTGCTGCCTGTTTATTAATTTCGTCGCGGATCTCTTTGAGCAGGGAATCACGCATCTGTGCCTGTTCTTTGCTCAGCTGTTTATATTTGGTTTTATTGTACTGGGTGAGTTCGGCCTCTTTTTCCTTGACCTGACGGTATTTTTCCTGGGCAAGGATGCGCTTGTTTTCCTGTTCGGTCTTGCTGAGGGCGATATTCTGCGATTCGTCGCGCAGGGTTTTAAACTCATCAAGAAGTTTCTGGCGTGACTCGTCGAGTTTCTGGGCGTAGGCTTTAAAAACTTCGGCCTGTTTTTTGAGGTTGGCGGCGGAAATTTTGGTTTTATAGTAGCTGTTGAAAGCCTCTTCCATGTTGATGACCGCGATTTTCATTTCGGCGGCGAAGATATTGCCGGCGGCTAAAAGGGTGAGCATCAGGACTGCAAACTTGATTTTTTTCATTATAATTTACCTGTTTTTTTCGTTTTTAAGCTTGATGTTGGCGCGGGCCAGTTCAACGATTTCGATTAACTTCTGATCCTGCTGCTGATCGTTGAGTTCAGCAAAGGCATCGAGAAGGATTTTTTCGTTGGAGGTGAGTTCTTCCATGTCGAGAGTCTTTTTGAATTCTTCCATACGCTGTTTATTTGGGGATTCCTTACTCATGAAGGGACGAAGCACTGGCTGGACCTTCGCCCAGGTGTCGTCGTTGATGGTTTTAGTTTTCCGGGTCAGGTATTTGGTGATGGTAGTCATGCTCACGTTGGCGTGGCGCGCGAACGCATTTTTTGAACCGATGCTATCAACACATTTTTGCATTGCCTTAAGAATATCATCCGTGACTTTCATAATTTTCACCCATGAATTTAAAAACTGGATACGCGTAATTTAAGTGTGAAAACGGTCATATACAAGTCAGGATTCGTTTAATATGAGCTTTATGGCATCGCTGGAAACCGGACCCTCGCGCAATACCCTCCAGTTATGTTGTGAAAGATCGACAACCGTGGAGGCCTGGGCGTTTTCCGATAATGCGCCGCCGTCTACGGTGATGTCGGGCTGTCCTGCAAGTTCGGCGAGGGCGTTGTCAACGGTTATGGCATTGGGGTGCCCTGAGCGGTTGGCGCTGGTGGAGGCGAGTGGAACTCCGATCAGCCGCATAAGTTGGAGAATAAGTGGATGATCAGGGATACGGAAGCCGATGGTTTTGCCTTCGGGGCCCATGACTATGATGGTGACGGGGCCGGGGCAGAAAGCGTCGGCGAGTTTCATGGCGGAGTCTGGAACATTGACGCCCTGATCGATGAGGTGCTGCGGTGTGGCGACAAAAAGGGCCAGGGGTTTGTTTTCGCTGCGATCCTTGAGGTCATAAATACGTTGAACTGCGGCCTGGTCATCGGCACGGCAGATCAGCCCATAGACGGTTTCCGTGGGGACAAGGAGAACGGCTCCGGGCTGTTGCAGGATTTGAGCACAAAGTGCGGCGGTTCCGGCAATACTTTCC
>QKAL01000007.1 GCA_003246475.1 Lentisphaerota bacterium | reverse complement strand
ATGATTTAACTCTGTGTTCTTGCGCCTGGCCCCGTCCACCTGCAGGGTGACCTTGCGATCATGGCCGATCTTTCCTGCCGTAACTTTGCCTTTGTGAATAATCAGTCCGGTGGGATCTTTAACCGTATCATTGACTTCGATCTCAAACCCGGTGCCGGTTATCGTCCCGCTGTCTCCGACCTGCCCGCCGGACTCGGCGTAAAAGGGCGTTTTTTCGGTAACGACTTCAATCAGCCGGCCTTCAACGGCCTCGGATATTTCCTTGCCGTCAGCGACCATTACGAGTATTTTCGACTCACTTCGCAGGGAGTCATACCCCACGAATTCGGGTTTGACGCCCCGGGCTGAGAGATTTTTGTAAGCGTCGCTGATCCGGTCAAAAGTTGCCACTGTCCGTGATCTGGCCCGCTGCTGATCCATGGCCCGGTCAAATCCGCCCATATCCAGGCTCAGGTTTTTATCCCGCACAACATCCTGGACGATATCCACCGGGAAGCCGTAAGTGTCGTATAGTTTAAAGATAACATCACCGGGTATCTGGTTTTGACCACCGGCCTGAATCTCAGCCAGAGTATCATTTAACAGCTTCATCCCGGTATCCAGGGTTTCCAGAAACCGGATCTCCTCATTTTTGATCACGTTGGTGATAAACGCAGCGGCCCCGGTCAACTCGGGATAGGCCGTTTTCATGATGTCAAATACGACCTCGGCCGTTTGATACAGAAACGGACGCTGCAGACCGATGTTGCGGCCATAGCGAAGTGCCCGGCGCATAATGCGGCGCAGGACATAGCCGCGCCCCTCGTTGGAAGGCAGAATACCGTCACTGATCAGAAAGGCTGCGGCCCGGCTGTGATCGGCGATGACTTTCATGGCCACCTCTGACTCACGGGACTCATCCAGTTTCCTTTCAGCCAGTTGTTCGGTCTTTTCAATGATCGGACGGATAAGATCGGTGTCGAAATTGGTGGGCACATCCTGGATGATTGACACAATCCTTTCCAGCCCCATGCCGGTATCGATGCTCGGTTTGGGCAGCGGTGTCATTTGGCCGGATTCATCACGGTTAAACTGCATGAACACGAGGTTCCAGATTTCCAGGTAGCGATCGCATTCGCAGCCCGCAGTACAATCCGGTCGACCGCAGCCATATTGCTCCCCGCGGTCAATCAGGATTTCCGAGCACGGTCCGCAGGGACCTGTATCGCCCATGGACCAGAAATTATCCTTTTCGCCGAGTCTGACAATGCGGTCCTCGGGCAGCCCAACCGTTTTATGCCACAAACTGTAGGCGTCATCGTCATCAAGATAAACCGATGCCCACAGTTTGTCTGCCGGCAGTCCATACCCGTTGGTCAGAAGATCCCAGGCAAACTCGATGGCGCCTTCCTTGAAATAATCGCCGAAGGAAAAATTACCGAGCATCTCAAAAAAAGTGTGGTGCCGCGCCGTATATCCGACATTTTCCAGATCATTGTGTTTACCGCCGGCTCGAACACATTTCTGCGAGGTAGTGGCCCGCACATAGTTTCTTTTCTCCTCGCCCAGAAATACGCGCTTAAACTGTACCATGCCGGCATTGATAAAAAGCAGCGTGGGGTCATCCTGGGGAACAAGGGAGGAACTTCGCACGATCTGGTGGTTGTACTTATTGAAATATTCAAGAAATTGCCTGCGTATATCGTTTCCTGTCATAAAAAAACTCCGTTGGCGCGTCGCGGGTTGCGAATTCCGTGTTGCGAGTTCCGTGTTACGAGTTGCGGGTTCTTGTTGTGGGGTTCGGGTTGCGGGTTCTGCAATACGGTTTGCTTGCCGGATTCTGATCTCACATACACCTATTGTCTAATTCTATATTCGCCTGTTCTCATCCTTCCCATTTCCGACCTCCGCATGCTCCCGCGCCATTTTATCTCGGCGTAGCTTGTCAACGCGAAGACGGAAGTCCCGTCCTATCGGACGACGGCGGGTCCGAATTCCGATTTCTACTATTTCGTTTCCTCTACCTCCGCTTTGACTTCTTTTTTCACAAATCCCAGTGCTTCCCGGGATTTTTGATAGATGTTGTCATAAATGTCCTGGTTCTCACTCAAAAACCGTTTGACATTTTCGCGTCCCTGGCCGATGCGCTCACCGTCATAGGAATACCATGAACCACTCTTGTCGACAATTCCTTCATTAACGGCGACGTCGATCAGATCGCCTGTTTTTGAAATACCCTCACCGTAGGTAATATCGAATTCAGCTTCCGTAAACGGGGGCGCCAATTTATTTTTTACCACCCTCACCCGGGTACGATTACCAACCACTTCCTGGCCATCCTTGATGGCGCCGATCCGCCGAATATCGAGCCGGACCGAAGAATAGAATTTCAGCGCATTGCCGCCGGTGGTGGTTTCCGGGTTGCCGAATACCACGCCGATCTTCATGCGAATCTGGTTGATGAAGATAACGGTGGTCTTGGTCTTGCCGATGGTGCCGGTAAGTTTTCTGAGGGCCTGGGACATCAGTCTGGCCTGCAGTCCCATATGCGAATCTCCCATCTCGCCTTCGATTTCAGCCCGCGGCACCAGGGCTGCCACAGAGTCAATT
>QKAL01000206.1 GCA_003246475.1 Lentisphaerota bacterium | reverse complement strand
AATGCTGGGGACTGATTCACACTATGACTTTGATGAATTTGCTGCCCCGGAAAAGGCCGACCGCCACAATCTTAATGAGGTAAACTGGATATTCCGAGTGCGTCCCGGTGGTTCTCCGAACGTTACTGTTTCACCGGATGATATTCCTGAAAAGGCTCATCGTTCTTCGATTTTCCGTGCAGTTATGCCAAATGGCGATATTCTGGTGAATATCTGCGGGGCAGGGACCTATTCTCCCGAGATTCCCGGAGATTATGAACGGATTGTGAAAGAGCAGTACGAACTGGCTCTGAATGTTTATTACTGGCGGGTGGCTTCCGGAATGAATCCCGATTGGGAACTGGTCGGAATGGCGCCTTCGCTTGGCGTTCGCGAAAGTTACCGGCTTAGAGCTCGACAGGTGATGACGCTGAACGATGTATTTAAATTCGGCAAACATTACGAAAAGCGGTTTATCGGTATGACTGATCATCCGTTGGACGTACACGGTACTGACCTGGAGGCTCGTCTCGGCAGTATTCCGTTCGGGATTTCCTATGACAGTCTGCTTCCGGTGGAATTCGATAACTTGCTGATCGCTTCTCGCGGCATTGGGGCCACGCATATTGTGACCGGTGCCTGCCGGTTGTCTCGTACTATGATGACCTGTGGTAATGCTGCCGGTCGTGCGGCGGCAATGAGTGCTTTGTCCGGCCGAATGCTTGAAGATATCGAACCGGCGGAAATCGAGGAATTTGAACCGTGTCCCGAGTATGCATATAAGAATGCTGCAAAACGGATTGCGTCATTAAATTTAGAGGATAACGAATAATGGCTTATTTATGGATTGAGGCCGAATCGTTTGAAAATCTTGGCGGCTGGGTGGTTGACTCCCAGTCGATGGACCAGATGGGGTCGGCATATATTATGGCGCACGGCATGGGAGTTCCCGTTGCCGATGCAGAAACGACGCGTGAAATTCCCGAGAGCGGAAAATATACCGTGTGGGTGCGTACCCGTGACTGGACGGTGGTCTGGAAGCGTGGAAAACCTGCCGGACAATTTAAGGTGGTTATTAATAGTACAGAACTGCCGGAAGTTCTTGGGACGAATGGAGCGGACTGGGCTTGGCAGCGAGCCGGTGAAATCGAACTCAGTTCCGGGGACACGAAAATAGTTTTGCATGACCTGACCGGTTTTAATGGACGGTGTGACGCGTTGTATCTGACAACTGATGCTGACGAAGTTCCGGTGAATAAGCCGGAAGCCCTTGCTGAAATGCGTCGCGAACATGCACATATCGTGTGTGAAAATGATCCGAAAGAATATGATCTTATTGTCTGCGGCGGCGGTATCGCTGGCATTTGTACGGCAATATCGGCTTTGCGTAATGGCGCGAAAGTGGCGTTGTTGCAGGACCGTCCGGTTCTGGGCGGCTGCAACAGTTCGGAAATCCGGGTCTCGCTTGGCGGAATAACCAATGTTGGCATGTATCCGAATCTGGGCAATATAGTAAAAGAGATTTCTCCTGCTTTCGGCGGAAACGGTACCTATTCGACAGATGTTTATGAAGATGATCGCAAACGCAATATTTTTAAACTGCAACCTGCCGACAGCTATTATCTTGGATTGAATGAACGGGTTACTGCCGTTGAAACCGATCCCGCCAATTCCCGTAAAATCGTTGCCGTCATCACAACCAATACCCGAACTGGAGCTCAAAAGCGTTATCACGGCAAGCTGTTTTCCGACTGTACCGGCGATGCTGTGATTGCCCGTATGATGGGGTGTGAGATGATGAAAGGCCGTGACAGCAGAGCCGTATTCAATGAGTCGCTTGCACCGACAGAAGGTAATAATCAAGTAATGGGAATGTCTGTTCAGTGGTATGCTAAACCAGCGGAAGAGCCGACTGATTTCCCTGATGTGGACTGGGGCGTTGAGTTTAATGAAGATAATGCATATTATGTTCGCTGCGGCGATTGGGAATGTGAAACCGGGCAATACCGTAATCAGGCGGAAGAGTCTGAATATATCCGTGATTACGGTTTAATGGTTACTTATGCCAACTGGTCGTTCCTGAAAAATCATTCAAAATACAAGGGCGAATGGGCAAATGATAAGCTTGCCTGGGTGTCGCATCTTGGCGGAAAGCGTGAAAGTTATCGCGTGGTTGGCGGGTACGTGCTGAATCAGAACGATATAGAGGACCAAGTAATCTATGAAGACGCTACCGCGCCGATCACCTGGAATATCGACCTGCACTTTCCTGACCCTGAAAACGAGGATAAATTTGACGAGCCGTTCAGGTCATGTGCCTATCATCGCAGTATTTATGAACCTTATCCGGTACCGTATCGCTGCCTGTATGCTCGTGACGTGGAGAATCTGTTCCTTGGCGGACGGCATATCAGTCTTTCGCACGTGGCGTTTGCCGCGGCTCGGGTACAGCGCATTCTTGGAATGCTGGGCGAGGTTGTCGGCATGGCTGCCGCGATTTGCGCAAAGAAAAATGCTTATCCGAAAGATGTTTATAATAAATACCTGGGCGAGTTAAAGGAAATGATGACATCCGGAGTCCCTCCGGTATTATATCATCCCGGCGGCAATGGCGACTATGAAATGTACCAT
>QKAL01000113.1 GCA_003246475.1 Lentisphaerota bacterium | reverse complement strand
ATATACCGCTCTAATATGCCTTATATGTCTTTTAATTGCAACTTGCTTTTTTGTGAATGGGTATGAAACTATATATTAGTATTTAAAAATTCATAAAAATGCTTTTGGGGGGTAGGGGCAGTTTTCCGAAAACGTCTTCGCGCATCTGCGCGGCAGAAAGATGTTTTATTTGTGTTGATCGGAACCGTCGGACTGGTCGGACAAAAAATACGCAGACGGATAAATTTAACATTATATGTATGCCGCTGGTGCGGCGGGCGTTTTCATCGAAAATCGTCCCTACTCAGGAAGCCGCCGCAAAGTAGGGGCAGCTCTTGATAAGAGCGCCCTTCGCGCATCTGCGCGGCAGTTTAAAACATGAAAACTTGGAGCTATATGCTTCCGCAGGAGCGTCGGGAATTTTTCTAGGCAGCTGGTCTTAAAAAAGCACAAAATACATGCCGGTGGAGAGGATCGCCAGAAAGACGATAATAACGAGCACCCGGTTGCGCCGGATCGAGTGGCCCACAACCGGAGAGCCCGCAATTTTCTTGAAATTTGTCGCCCGGAGATAGTGCGACATCCGCCGCCGCTCAGAAGTTCTCTGAGTGTAGTCTATCTTAACATAGGTCTTGGGACCGGGCATATTCGCTTAGCTCCAGGAGTTTAATAACTCATTCTCATTGACATCATGACGGCCGCGCCGATTATTATTGCTGTAATCAGCAACGTGATCAGCAGGGGGGAAAAAAACATGAATCCCATTCTGGCCAGCTGTTTAAATGACATTGAACTTAATTCAGGCAACAGGGATGAACTGACGCCGGCAGTTCCGCCGTTTCCGCCGGAAGTCTTTTCCGCCAGGCGCGAATTCTGCCGGATCAATTCGAGCCGCAGATTTTCCAGGGTTTTCATGGCGGCAGCCATTTCGGCGGTATAGTTTTCGGTGTCCCATTCGTCCTGCAGTGCATCGATTTCGTGTTGTTTTTCAGTAACCAGCTTTAGAGAAGCATTGACCGCTTCGGCTGACGCATTCAAGCTGGAAAGCTTTTCGGTCATTGTTGCAATGGATTCGGCATATCTGGCGGAGATATCGCGTTTCAGTTTGCGGTATTCTTCATGACGCATCTGCAACGCGCGGTCAAACTGACGGTCGCGCGATTTAGCTTTGCTTTCGACGGGCTGTTTTGCTTCTTTTTCCTGTGATTGTCCGGCCTCGGAGTCAACTGCTGCCGTTTCGGTGGCGGAAGCTATTTTATCTTTAATCCGGTAAAGTCCGGTTGTATCTACAAATTTGTCCTCAGCCATTGCCTGTCACCTCGATAAGTTTATTGTCCGTACGACGGACAGCGTTTCTACCGCTTCCAAATGCCTTGTATGCTTGCATCAAGGCAGTTTATTTTTTACTGTCGAATGTAATGCGCGGATCGACAACAACGTATAATATATCAGAAATCATGATTCCGGCAAGTGTAAGTGCGCCCGCAAATCCGAATAATGCCATTTCAAGGGGATAATCCCGGCTGGACAGCGCCATCATGGACAGATCGCCCATGCCGGGAATGCTGAAAACATATTCTACAATAATACTTCCGGCAATCAGTCCCGGGAGGATTCCCGCGAACAAAGTAATAAGAATAATCATGGCGTTTCGCAGGGCATGTTTGAAGATGACCAGATATTCCGGCAGTCCTTTGGCACGGGCCGTCCTGATGTAATCCTGGTGAATCACATCCAGCATGCCGGAGCGGGCATAGCGTGACAATCCGGCAAAACCCGCATAAGAGAGGCAGGCAACCGGCAGGACATAGTGCATTGCGTAGTCCCAGACTATATGCCAGGTGCTCATTCCGGTAATATCTCCGGCGGCAAGACCTTTCAGCGGAAAGACCGGGAATAATCCGCCCACGCAGAGTCCGGCCTGAAACATCAGCGCCACCCAGAATACCGGCAGCGAATATAGAAAAAACAGAAAGAAAGTGATCATACGGTCGAGCGGCGTATCGGGTTTGACCGCGGAATAAATCCCAAGGGGAATGGCAAGGAGATAAGTGATGATTACAGCAATAATATTAAGCTGGAGCGTGACCGGCAGTCGCGACATGATCAGTTCACCTACCGGACGGCCTTTGTCGACGGCAGCGGATTCACCCAGATTTCCATGGAGGATCAGTTCGGAGTACCAGTAGAAAAGTCCGACATAAACCGGTTTGTCAAGGAATAGTTTCTTGCGGACTGCGCTGTTGCCGGCGAGTCCTTTATCGGCCTTGAGGCCTTCCGTTTGAGCCTGCCCTTCACCCAGCATCTGGCTGCGGGTCGGATCTCCGGGGGCCAGACGCATCAGGATGTAGCTCAGCGAAAGAATGATAAACAACGTGAGCAGAGCCAGCAAAATACGTTTTGTCAGATACCTAAGCAAATAAAATACCTCCCGGATTAAATCTATAAAACTATAACTGTTTCCGGGTTGATTTACAAGCTCCCCGCAGGGATTTCATCATGCAATTTTAACGCTGTATGGCTGAAGGCAACCTTTTACAAAATGCGCAATCGCTTCGCATGCCACATCCGAGTCGGCCTTAAACAGGCTGATGCCGCTATTCCGCAGTTGTTCGGCAACTCCATCTTTGAGTTGCGT
>QKAL01000093.1 GCA_003246475.1 Lentisphaerota bacterium | reverse complement strand
ACACGGCCGTCGGCCAGCATCTGAATGGCCTGTGGAAACTCTCCGCCGTTGTTCATAATACCGATGAGTTCTCTTTCATTAAATACCAGGTCATTGAGTTCCAAACTGACAGGCTTTTCAAAGATGCCGACCTCGACGATCCGGCCCTGCTTACGGGTTGCCTTGATCGCCATGGCGACTGTCCCCGGCTGCCCCGCGGTTTCAATCGCCACGTCAACACCGTCGCCGCCGGTACGCTTTTTTACCTCCTCGACAACGTCCACCTCTGCAGGATCGAGCACCTCAGCCCCAAGCTGCCTGGCCAGGTCAGATCTCATTCCTTTGCGAGCGGAAACGAAGACCTTAAATGCCGGAGAGTGCTTCAGGATCTGATAACACAACAATCCCTGGTTGCCCGCACCGATCACAAGCACACTTTCTCCGGCGATCATGCGACCCCGTCTCAGGGTGTGGATGGCGACCGCGGTGGGCTCGCAAAATGAAGCCTTTTGCAGCGACAACTCGTCCGGGATATGAAACACTCCAGCTGCCGGCATCGTCACATACTCCGCGAATACACCGTCCCGCCCCAAGCCAAGATAGGCACACTTGTCGCAAAGGCTGTACTCACGGCGCTGGCATGCCCAGCATTCTCCACACCAGGTCGCGGAGTCGGCCGTCACCCGGTCACCCGGCTTGAATTTCTCAATCCCCGGCCCCACCTGCGTAATAATTCCGCTGAACTCATGCCCCGTGGTCAGCGGTGCGCATTTTCCGGTCAGCGGATGCGGCTCGATCGGCATAAAAATAGGACCTGCAGCGTATTCGTGGAGGTCGGTTCCGCACACGCCGACCCATGCAATTTTAATTTTGACTTCACCCGGACCCGGTGCCGGGGGTTCGGGAACATCTTCCAGACGCGTATCTTGTCTTCCGTACCATACAGCAGCTCTCATAATTTCACCTCTATGACTTTGTGATTTTTCAATTATAGATGATATTGCTCAGACAAAAACATGGACCGCATCAGCTTTTTTTAAGTTTGGACGACAGATATTCAAGCCTAGTCTATTATGCGATTGCAACCGGATGAATATGCGATCCTGTTGCGCCCCGGATCCGAAGCGGCAGGGCTATGAAAAGGAACTCATAGGCTTTGTCCTGCGCCAACCGCTCAAGAAAAAGACTTTCCACATGCGTGATTCCATTTTCTACAATCAAGTAAGTGTGAACCGGCAGCGGAGGTCCTTCCGCATCGAAAGGCCACTGCTCAACCGCTTCGGTGTCCGTGCCGACCAATGCTATTTTACGTCCGGCCAGGTAACGTGCTCCATCTATATTGACTCCGGCACCTTTGTTGGAAAATCGCTCATTGTCGGTCCGCCAATACTTGGCAAACCCCGTTCGAATCAGCACGGCCGAGCCTTCGCTGATACTCACGCCCTGCGCCGCTTCGCAACGTTTGAGATCTTCGCCGGTGATCCCGTAACTGTCGGGAAGTACATCGACACCATGGTTTCCGGCGACATCAAGCAACACACCTCGCAGGATTATGGGAGGAAAGTTTTCTGCTCCGAGGGCAGTATATCCGCCGCTGGTGGTAACGTTTTTCGCTTTGACACCGCCGTACAGCTCGATTTCTCCATCCACCCATTTGCCGATGTGGGATAAAGCGTCGATATGAGTACCACCGTGCATCGGAAGGGTTGTAATTTCGTTGCCCACCGAGGCGGGAGCGAGTTCCGGCATGTCCCCGTGGCGGACATATGGTGCAATAACAAGCGGCGGGTGGCCGTTCCAAAACGGGATGCCCGGCTCCACTATCTGTTCGAGACTGTAAACCTCGCCACTGCGCACGACTGTCAGAAGTTCAGGCGTTAATTTGGGCACAGGCATTGCGCCGAAAGGACGGATATCGCCCGCCTTCACCTTAGCGTTGTCTTTTTTTTCGTCAGACGCCATGTCTTCGCCTCCTTTCTCAGGTTGCGGTCTAAATAAAAGTATAGTATTCGAACAGTCCTGTATAGGCTTTTCCAGGTCCAAATGAATATATATGCGTACGTTGTTCGAAATCGCGTACAATCTAATCGTTTCGCTTTGTCATTGTCAAGAAGAAAATTACAAAAATGAATAGTAGAATATTGCTGCTGAACAATGCGGTAATTTTTTTCCAATATTGGAAAACCGGCTCTGTGGGCCAGGTCAGAGCAAAACGGATAGGCCGGAGACATATGTCGTGGAATGATGGGATATTGGAAAGTTGGAAGAATGGGTTTAAAAGGATGAAATCTTTTTTTCGATGCAGCTGGTAAAACAGAGATTAAACCGCCGCCGGACCATTTTTAAAACCCAATATTCCATTCTTCCATTGGACGTTTCAAGGTAAACTACACCTCTCTGCGTCGAAATCAAACCCAGCCTTCGGCGGGGCCTCCGGGTCCGGATTCTTACTGAGGATCAAAATATATGAAGGGGCGGGGCGGCTTGATTCCGGGCCCGTGGGCGCTGGTCTATGGATTTGTTGCGCCTTAGAGTTCCTCCGGCGTGAAGGCAACCACGTCGTCGATTCGGTCGGTATCTGCAAAAAGCATCACCAGTCGGTCGAGGCCCAGGGCATTGCCGCAGGCTTCAGGCATGTCG
>QKAL01000019.1 GCA_003246475.1 Lentisphaerota bacterium | reverse complement strand
TACTTTCATCTTATATATTATATATTTACAGGCGGAATCAGTAAAGGATAAAAATGCGGCGCAACAGTACACTTTTAAGACATCACCTTTTCAACGGAGGCTTATAATGCATAACGGAGTGTTCACTACGCCTCAGGACATCGTCAACGCCTTTCGGGAATCTGTAACCGTCAATTTCGACTATGAAGGGATTCCGTTGCAGATTTCCTGCCGATTGCTGGAGTTGGGGTTGACCGACCGTCGGGAAAGGATGTTTTACGATCATCCGGAACCGGCGTTCAGCCGGATATTCATCTTCGAAACCGGCGGTACGGAAATAACCACCGCATCGGGAAAACACCTCCTTGAACCGGGAAAGATCTACATATTGCCATCGACGCAACATTTCCAATCCCATTACCAGATATCCCGTCTGCTCTATTTCCATCTGCACATCTGCGACGCATCGGAACAATCGCTTTTCGACGGCATCACCGGAATTCCGGCAATCGACGACCCGACGCTGTTTCAACGCTTCATGGCTGCATATTACAATAACGACCGTTTCGCACTCTTGTGCTGCCTGATCGACGCGCTCCGCCAATTCCTCCGTCCACGCATGGCGGAACTGGCAAAAACCGCGGAAAAACTGCGCAAATTCGCGCTCTTGTTCGACACGCTCCACAATAATCTGCCCGCCAGGATCAATTTGAAGATGCTGGCAGATGCATACAACATCTCTCCGGATACGTTATCCAAGCGTTTCCAGCGTGCGATGGGTATGTCCCTGAAAAAATATCTGATCGAATACCAGGTCATCCAGGCGCAGAAACTACTGCTGCACAGCGACTACACAATTGCCAAAATCGCAGCAATGCTCGGATACGGCACATCACAGTATTTTCACCGTTTTTTCCGCCAGCACTGCATATTTTCACCCGCCGAATACCGCAGGATGAATACCATTCCGGAAGACATCCCCAAAAGCGGCGACCTGCCGAAAAACAAAAAGCCGCCGGGAAAAACCCGGCGGCCCAAACAATGACTATCTGTCTCAACGCATTCTTACGCTGATGTCGTCCACCAGTAATTCATTGGTGGCATCGGCGCAACGGACTATCACCCGGTAATTGCCGGATACCGGCGCTGAAAACGGCATGACCACCTTCTGCCAATCACCCGACGGAGTCCACTTGCTGTAGCAATAATCGATATTTCCCCACAGGTCGGTACACATGCCGATAGACGCGTCCGGCGGATTAATCATCCCTTTAACCCAGAACTCCAGCTCGTATTTCCGGTTTGATTTCAACCCGGTCAGCGGCAAAGTTACGATTGCATAATGATTGGGTTTGCTGCCGTCCTTGTTTTCAAGGCGGAGACATGCAGTGTTGTTGCGCCCCTTGTTTTTGACAATGGTCAACGCGTTATCCGACATATTATTGCAGATATAGTTCCAGGCGATGGGAGCCTTTCCCGGCTTCTCATTGTTGAAATCCTCTTTCATGATCTCGTTCGGATCTGCCTCAACAGTCTTCAAACGATCATCGGAACCAGCCAGCATGGTTTCAGCAAAAGTATTAACGTCCTTGCCATGGATGATGCTGCCGAAAAAGCGTTCCATGAAACGACGGCTGGTAATGGCATCGTCATCGTTCACGGCAATCGCATAGAGGAAGCGTCCGCTCTTAACCGCCTTAACAAACTTGGCGTCAAAAGAGTTCCACGGAATCGCCGCCTCATAGAAGCACTTGCGATTTTCGTATTTGATGGCGACTTTTCCGGATTCCAGATAGGAACTGGTCGCACCGTCCCACACTTTCGGACCCTGCGGCGAAAGCGCCAGCGTCAGTTCGCGCGGCTTGGTCTCGTTGCGATCAGGAGCGAAAATGATCTGGATGCTGTCCTGTTTCCACATCGAATCGCGGTCGTACTGCTGATTAAAGGTCTGGTCTTGAACCTCAGCTCCAAAGTAGAGGTTTTCGTCATCCCACATCAGATATGAAACAGCGCTGCAGTCTTCCGGCGACCACGCGCCGCCAAAGGAACCGAAAGAGTATTCTTCCCGGTCGAGCTTCAACGGCAAAGCCTTGGCCCATTCGTCGAGCCTGGCATCGATATTCATCTTTCCAGGAGCCTTAACGGCTACAGTAAAGTCGATCTTGCCGGGAATGATAAAGCGACGACCATCGTTAAGGATTACTTCAGCATCGACTTTCCAGCCCGGATGCAGCGAGACAGGTATTTCCGTCAAAGCCACATCGAAAACGCTCTTTTTAAACGGCGGCAGATCGTTGAATGTAAACTGACCGAGGGATTTTCCGGCAGTACCTGACTGGAGCAGACGGATCGTACCGCTGATCTTCTTCCCCTCCTGGTTCAACACTTCAACTTTCAACGGCGCACGGTTAAGATTATCACCCACCGGCAGAATATTCACCTTGACCGCCGGAACGATCTCGATGTCATCAAAAGTCATGACGTTATCGGGTTTGCCGTCGATCGAGGCCACAACCTTGATCTCCAACTTCTGGTTTTTATCACTGGTCGGAGCCTTGATCTTGAAATCCGTCAGGGCAAACGAAGACGGCTTAACCACCACCTCGACCGAAGCTGGTTCCGCCACCCATCCGGCAGGCAATACCGGGCGGAGTTTGACTTTCTGTTCTGTTGTGGAATATGAACTTACGCGAACCTTAGCAAGAGTAAATTCACCAGGGACAAACAACAGCCGCTCCTGCAATTCTTTGTTCTTGCTCATGTAAAGCATGCTGAAAACGGCAAACTGAAATGGGATTTCGTCCCGGGCAAATTTTGCCGCTACCAAACCCAGCACGTATTCCTGCCGGGCACAGGCGGCGGCATATTTTTTCGCGCCGCTCTTCTCCGCCAGCTGCTTTTCGGCGGTAACCTTTTCCCAGCGATTCAACAGATAACGCAGACCGGGCTGATCCAAATCATTCCGATTGATATTCTCAACGTGTTGATGCAACTTATTATTCTGATCCGCGGCGTTAAATCCCGATGGTACAACGGCGGCAGTTTCCAGCCGGGACGCCTCCAGATACCAATCAACCACACGACCGGCAGCCGCTTTTTTTGCGGCATCGATCTTTCCGGCAGTCTTTGCCCAGGCAACCAGAGTTTTGTCCAGAGTTGCCGTATCCATCGGCTTACATTTTTCCAGCGATTTCCACACGGCAACCGCCGAGGGATTTTCCTTCAGGCAATTCAGGAAAAACTGCTTCTTTTTGGTAACATTGCTCTCCACCGCCTGCCGCAGTAACTGACCGTCAATACCGGTCACGAACACCGGCGACTGCGACACCTTGACTTTTCCGGCTTCCAGTATATTGCCGAAAAGGTCGTAGTACCCCTGACCGGTTATCTTCAACGTTTCAGTTTTCGCTTCGGGTGTCCACACCACCGCGAAAGCCTTGCCGCTCTTTTCATAAACAGCCGTCCAGATGTCGCCGTCCACGATTAGTCCGGCAAAACGATGCCCGGCACGGAAGTTATTGTAGGCGTTGATTGAGGCCCCGGCTGGGAAATCGACTATGCCGTAATCCCGTTTAAAGGTATAAAGGCCGCCGATAGTCAGATTGGCGGAATCGCACACGACCGATTCGCGCAAATAGAGGTCAGCGCGATCTTTCTCGCCTTCCGGCTTATCGCTGTTGGGCCAGCCGAATTCCGTACTCCACAACTCCTTCATGCCGCCAAAACGGTCAACCAGAGCATTCATGCTCTCGAGCTTTTCGCCAACCACGAGTTTTTCCGCACTGACACTCTGTGACGGTGTCGAGTTGTTGGTATAGGGATGGACGCAGAAGGCATCGAAATAGTTACTTAAGCCACGATTATATTGAAACGCCATCCAGCTGTTGTCTATGAACGCGGTACCACTGTTGGAGATGACGGCAAAGGGCTGTTGCGACCGGACTCCCGCCGCAGCATTACGCGCGACTTCGGTATACATGAACTTGCTGTGACCGTTATCCTCGTTGCCCAGTTCGAAATATCGGGTATAAGGTTTCAGAGCGGCGGAGATGTTTTTCATCGCCATGCCGTAGCCACGTGAAAAATCGGGCAGATCTTTCGGGTCGCGGAACTTTGGATAGAGATAGAGAGTCTGCAGCACAACCGGGCGGACATGGTTATCCACTTCTTCCTTTGCTTTTTTCTCCATCTCCGCAGTATCATAGACGTCGCGTTTGATTTCCACATCGCCCCAGTTCGGGCCTTCGAAGCGTTCCCAGAAAGCCCCGAATCTGCTGCCTTCTTCCGCCGACATAAAACCCCAGACGCCCCCCATCGGCGACCACTTCATCTCGTAATCCACCACCTCCGGCGAGGCCTTGCTGCAATCGCCCTTGAAATGCTGCAGATTATTTCTGTTAGAATCGATCAGCTTCCCGTTATCATAGAGTTCGGTAATGACCTCATACGATCCAAACGGCAACTCCAGAGACAGGGGAGCAACCGCGGTATTGGCATCCTTATCCTTGAATTCCGTCTTGCGCTCTAAAACCTGCCGCAGATGATATCGGTCAAAAACCTTAACCGTTGCCGTTACCCCCTTTACCTTGCGATGCGCATAATTAGCCAGACTAATCGGAAATTCCACCTTGTTTCCACCCCAGACATAAGAAGGGATGTCGGCACTCATGACAAAAGGGGTTCCCTGGCTCAAATCCGTGACTACGCTCCAGTCCTGCAACAGAACCGTACCACGCTGTTTTTCGCCGGTTCGTTCCATTGCCATGCCGATAATGGTTAAAGGGAGATCGATACGATTGTTACTGTCGCCGCTCGGCCAGGCAGGGGACACGGGAATGTCAAACACAACTTTCTTATTGCCCTGCCAATCGATTTGCTTGCGCGAGAGGTATACTTCCCCATTACGGTCAACCAGCCACGCGGTCAATATCATCCCTTTTGTGTCTTCTTTCGCCTCGATGTTCCAGAGAATCTTTTCCGGATTTCCGGCAAATTTGCGTTGAAACTCAAAGCGGACATAACTGTTGGCATTGTCGGGACACCCGTTAAAATCCGCATAACAGGACAAGCCTTTACGCTCGGTCACCGGATTACAGAATCCCACCACTTCACCACGAGCCCGGTTGGTTCCAACCCGCGAATTATAAATTCCGGTCAGCGGTATTTCTACGGTTCCAGCCCATACCGCAACCGCCGCAAGTAAAAATAAGACAATCAATCTATTCTTCATTCAACATCACCTTTCTTAAATATACCGTAGAAAGCACCGGGATATATTTCCCCGGTGCCTGCTATTCTTCTTAAAACTTACATAAGGAATTTGAAGCGGTATTAACGAATTGCGTCGTAAGTATATCCGTTGTTGGCAACATAGTCCCATGTAAAGTCCGAAGGCAATCCTGGCCACGGCAGCGGAACACGCGTCAAATCGCCAAGCTCAGTCGCTCTGACGCTCATGTCACCCCAGAGAATGTTTACCCGCTTATTGTGCCGCATATGCAAAACACCTGTACTAAATGTCTGAACGATAAACAGATAAGCATCAGTTCTCCTGTCGGAAACTCTACAGCTATCACCCATTACAACAGTTGCACTTGGGTAACGCCAGCGTTTCAAAGGAATATCTCTAATGGTATCATACATAATCCCGTAGATTTGCCGGCCATCCGTCTTGTCGTAATTCATAGATGGACAGTGAACAATGCTATTGTTTAATTTTCCGCCCACATCTTCTACACGGTTATTCCAGTGCTTCTGGTCTCCGCCGATATCGTTACACGGAAACATACTATTGCTGACATCCTGATACATATACAAAGCTGAGCCGATTTGCTTAAGATTACTTACGCAGCTGATTGCTTTTGCTTTGTCCCTTGCCTGGTTTAATGCCGGTAACAGCATAGCAGCCAGTATGGCGATAATCGCTATCACCACCAGGAGCTCGATAAGTGTGAATTTCTTGGTTTGCATATTTCCTTCTCCTTCTCTTTCTCTTTTGTTTGTTGTAAACTTGATTGACGTTCTATAAATTTCACCGGAAAAGTCACATTCACCGGTCTTTTAATTACCTTATATCCGCGCTGCCTCTTATCCTGAACATAGTCAACTGCGCCGTCATACAGCGCGCCATCGGCAGATCATCGAAGCCGATTACGCGTATATCGCTCCCGATGATCATTTTCTGTTCTTCCGCCTCTTTACAAATACCTCCTGCCTTATATACAACACTGTCCTGCCGCAGAAATTCCGCCACTGTATTGAACGGCTGTAGCCCATGCGGCAACCGCCGCAAGCCAGAAAACAACTACCACACATCTCGCCATAAACACAAACCATCATAAAGCTTATTATCCCCCCCCATAACTAATGTTTTACGGTAAAATGCGGTGAAATACATCCGCTTGCTTTTTCATCTCTTGGTAATAGTTATTTCTTGGGAATCAAAGGCGACAATTCACTGTTGTCCCGTACCGAAATAATATCCCAATATTTCAGATCTCCCGCATGCCCGTCAATGTAGAGGATATTGACCAGACCGCGATCCGTGTTCGGGGAAATATGTGAAAATGGTCTAACAAAGTTGGTAAAAATATCGGCAAAGTACGCATGAAAATAATACCGCCGACTATCAAGGACATTGGCACAGGTGGTGGGATTTTTAACCTTGTTTTTCTTGAGCCCGTCTATAGACATCCACAGATTGTACCCATAGCTGCCCCAACCGTCATGACCGCCGATACGGAACCCGTCTCCATTTTTCGGACAGGTAAACATGGAATACACACTGGTACTTTCATTATTAACCTGACCTTTACCCGCACCGCTATATTCCGCCAGCTTGACGTACCATTCGCCGCCGACACCTTGATCGTCACGATCCCCGTCATTAACCGGCGGGAAATAATCCTGAAAATCACCTTGATACTGTTCAAAGCAAAGACCCATCTGCTTAAGATTACTCATGCAACTGATCTTATGGGCTCTTTCCCGGGCGTTGCTCAACGCTGGCAGCAACATCGCAGCCAGGATAGCGATAATCGCTATCACCACGAGGAGTTCGATGAGTGTGAATTTCTTGGTTTGCATATTTCCTTCTCCTTCTCTTTCGGTTGTAATTAACTTGATTGACGTTCTATAAATTCCACCGGCAATGTTACATTCACTGGCCTTTTGATTATCTCATTCAATAATTTATGAAGCAGGCGAGCGGCCTCGTATCCTATCTGGAAACGCGGCTGCTGCACCGTAGTCAACGGCGGCGTCATACAGCGCGCCATCGGCAGGTCATCGAAGCCGATTACGCGTATATCGCGCCCGATGATCATTTTCAGTTCTTTAGCCGCTTCATAAACACCCCTGGCCATATAATCGTTCATACATACAACATTTACCGGCAAATCCACCTGACGCAGAAATTCCGCCGCGGTATTGAACGGCTGCAGCCACTTTTTTTCCATCGGCCAGTATTCCGGAAGATTTTCAGTCGGAAGGACATTAATCGTATACTTCTCTCTTATTCCTTGTTCAAATCCCGCGTCCATCATCGCCCGGGCATAACCTTCATAACGCATCCGTTCTGTATGATTTTCATTCCATGGACCGAAAAAGTACACCGGCTGTTTGTATTTCATAATCAGATGATGGGTCGCCTCATACATCCCGAAAGCATTGTCCACATCCACGGTATTAAGCGCCAGCCCGGGCACCGGACGATCCACGCAAACTAATGGAAATCCCTTTGCTTTAAGCCTGCCGAGTGCTTCGAGATACTGATCGCTCTCATATGGCAGAATTATCAGCCCGTCAAGACCAAACTCTTCAGCATGGGTAAGAACTGACAAGACCGGCTCATGATTTTCCGAACTGTTGAAAATCTGCAAGCCGATATGATGTTCCCGCGCATAACTTTTAATGCCCTCTCCAATACCGGCAGTCAACGCGTCCGGGAAGGCAGCCCAAGCCAAACCAAAACGATAATGTTGCAACTTGCCGGGTTTATAGACCTGATCCGCTGAACCACTCTGAAGCACTTTCTTACTCTCAGTTCTAATCCATGAACCGCGATTGGGTTCCTTAAATAATTCCCCTTGCCGGGTCAACAACTCAACCACCCGGCGAATAGTCGAACGTGATACGCCATAAATCTCAGCCAGACTGTTCTCCGCCGGCAACGGTTGAGCCGCGTCATAACGCCCTTTGCGGATGTCTTCAAGAACCACATCTTTCAGGCGGGTAGATTTACTTTGATACTTCAGTGTCGTTGTTTCCATTACTATCTCACATCTTTAGTTTACAATAAAATTATAAACAATAAAACATACAATGTCAATATGCAATTTTTTAAAAAAATACAATTTTATGAAAAAAATTAAAATTTTCAACAATTACATACAACTCCACCATCAACTGTATTTTTTTAAGAAAAACTCGTTCTTTTTCAATCCTTTCGATTGACTTTTTATCGAAAACAGTTAAACTAGTTTAGTAACATCAACAATGAGGTCGAAAATCAATTACTCTCTGGCTAAGATCTCCCAGGAACTCGGCGTCAGCAAGGCGACGGTATCTCTGGTTTTGAATGGAAAAGCCCGGCAACACGGCATCAGCAAACAAATGGAACAACGGATCCAGGAGTTTTGCCGCGATGTCAATTACCGTCCCAACATCCATGCACAACGGCTTAATCGACCTCTGGCCAATAATATAGGTATCCTGCTGGAAGAACGAATCCACCCGGAAGAAAATACTCCGCTGGGAGATTACAATGTATCGCATATTCTCGGCGGTATTGCACTGGCCGCAGATCGCACCGGATACCGCTTTACCGTTCAGATATTCCGCAGCGACATGGATGAAAACCAGATTTTCGACTGGTTCAACAACCGTGAGATCGACGGCCTGATCTATTACGGTTTCGACATGCCCCGGCATTGGCGCGAGCGTTTCCGAGACGAGCAGCGAAAAGTGGTGGGAAT
Organism: Lentisphaerota bacterium; assembly: GCA_003246475.1. Classification (GTDB taxonomy): domain Bacteria; phylum Verrucomicrobiota; class Lentisphaeria; order Victivallales; family SZUA-371; genus SZUA-371. The sequence continues at coordinate 1,006 of QKAL01000019.1, read as the reverse complement.
TTCCATTGACCCGGCCCAGGGAATGCCCTGTGTCAATGTCGACAACTTCAGCGGAACCGCCGCATTGACAGAACACCTGATCGATATGGGGCGAAAGAAAATGCTCTATTTGAACGGCCCGGTCGCCAGTTATCCCGGACGCGAGCGACTCCGCGGATTTCTCGCCGCATTGGAAAAACACCATCTTTCCGGTACGGAAACTATCAGAAACGCCGGGTACAGTGTCAGCGAAGCCGAGGATATCGTCACCCAGCTATTTTCACAACAACATACTTTCGATGCCGTGGTCTGCGCTAATGACGACATGGCAATCGGCGCAATGCGCGCCCTTCATTCCATGGCAATGAATATCCCGCAACAGGTAGCAGTCACCGGGGCGGACAACATCAGAAGCGCCGGTTTCGTTTACCCCGCCCTGACTACCTTCGATTATCTCCCGGAGCAGCTGGGAAACGCCGCATTTGAACTGCTTTATAAAATTATAGACAGTCCTGCGGCAAATACGGACAATGTGACCATTCCAGCCGAAATCATATTAAGGAACTCGGGTTAAAAAAATTTATCGCCTACTAAACTAGTTTAAACAACATTCACCAAACGGAGAAATCAAAAATGGAAATCAAAGATTATCGCAAAAAAGTAATGAGTTGCTGGCTGGGCAAAGCTGTCGGCGGAACTCTGGGACAACCCTACGAAGGGTATGACGGCCCCCTGAATCTGGATTTTTATAACCCTGTTCCGACAGACATGATTCCCAACGACGACCTCGATCTGCAGGTTCTCTGGGCATGCGTACTCGACAAAATGGAAAAACCGGTCATCGACCGTGACGTCTTCGCCGCCGCCTGGCTCAAAAATGTCGCCTTCCCCTGGGACGAGTACGGTATCGCTATCCGCAATCTGCGTAACGGCGTTAAGCCCCCCTATACCGGCATTTACGACAACTGGTTCCTCGACGGACTCGGTGCGGCGATACGCAGCGAAATCTGGGCGTGCCTCGCGCCTG
>QKAL01000008.1 GCA_003246475.1 Lentisphaerota bacterium | reverse complement strand
GTATTTCAGCATGGCGATACGTTCAATACCCATACCGAAAGCGTAGCCGCTCCACTCGTCGGGATTAAAGTTAACGGCTTTCAGTACGTCCGGGTCAACCATTCCGGCGCCGGCGATTTCGAGCCAGCCGGAGTTCTTGCAGATACGGCAGCCTTTGCCTTCGCACATGATGCAGGAGAAGTCGACTTCAACGCTCGGTTCAGTGAACGGGAAAAAGTGAGGACGTAGGCGGATGCCTACTTTAGAACCGAACATTTCATGGGCGAAATAGAGCAGAACACTTTTCAGGTCGCCAAGCGATACGTTCTTATCAATATAGAGTCCTTCGATCTGATGGAAGTTCATGCTGTGGGTAGCGTCCGGGGTATCGCGGCGGAAAGTTCGTCCGGGGGCCACGATACGGATCGGGGGCTGATGATTTTCCATGGTACGGATCTGTACCGGGGAAGTCTGGGTACGCAGGAGGCGTCCGTCACCGAAATAGAAGGTATCGCCGGGATCGCGTGACGGATGATCGTCAGGGGTATTCAACGCGTCAAAGTTATGGTATACGTCTTCGATTTCCGGGCCGTCAGCCACGATGAAACCGATACGGCGGAAGATTTCCACGCATTGGTCCATGACTGTGCTGATGGGATGGCGGTGTCCGCATTGCCATTTTCTGCCGGGGAGGGTCAGGTCGAGAGCATCGGCTTCGCTGGTCGCGGCTGAGTCTGCCAGGCGTTCCGTGGCTGCTGAAAGAAGTTCTTCCACTTTGTTTTTTGCGTCGTTGAACGCCATACCGGTGGCTTTGCGTTCTTCCGGCGGAACATTTTTCATCTCTTTACTGATAGCGGGGATAATGCCGTTGCGCCCGATCATTTCAATACGGACATTTTCGATATCGTTTTCGCCCGCGGCCGCTTTCAGCTTTTCCTCGGCGGCGGCTACCGCTGAATTCAACTGATCGATTATTGGATTCGACATGATTTGTTAACCTTCAATTAAAAATAAAAAGCCTGGACGTAACACCTTGAGTCAGGTGAGCCGCCAGGCTAAAGATATAAATACAATTGTAAATGGAAAAAACGCTTATTTTGCCAGCTGAGCTTTAGCCTTTTGGATCAAGGCCTCAAAAGCGGCAGGTTCACTAACTGCAAGGTCAGCAAGGACTTTGCGGTTCAGTTCAATCCCGGCCTTTTTGAGGCCGTTGATAAACGTGCTGTAATTCATGCCGTTGTTCCTGCATGCTGCGTTGATTCTGACCGTCCACAGACGACGGTACTGACGTTTTTTCTGTTTGCGGCCGACGAAGGCGTGAGCCATTGCTTTGTCGACTGCATCATAAGCGGTACGGATCTGTTTGCTGCTCGCACCGTAAAAACCTTTTGCTCTTTCAAGTAAGCGTTTGCGTCGTTTGCGGGACGCTACTGCACATGTTGTTCTAGCCATTTTTCAAATTCTCCTGAATAAAATGTTTACGAAACGGATTAGAGGCCGTAAGGCAGAGCTGCCTTGATACGACGCTTTTCGGTTGACTTCACTGCACCGTCCTGACGGAGGCGACGTTTACGTTTCGAACTCTTCTTTGTGAGAATGTGACGGCTACCGGCTTTATTGTGGCGATATTTGCCAGTACCGGTCTTTTTCAGCCTTTTGGCTGCGCATTTTCTTGTCTTCAGCTTTGGCATTGTTTCGTCTCCTGATTTTTTTGATTAAGACTTTTAATTTTCCGCCGGGGCCAATGCCGTTTAGCCCTCGCCGGTTATAATCATCGCAAATTCATGCGAGATATACACAAAGAGCTATAAAAATAACCGCTAAGTGTAGAAATGCAAATATTTTTCCAATTAATTTTAGAAAAATATTTGCAGTATCATATATGGAATTACTTCTTCAGTTTGCTGATAATGAGTTCAGCGACTCTTGCGCCGGAGAGCAGCATGCCGCCGAAGATTGGTCCCATGCGGTATCCGCCTGATACATTGCTCGCGCTCATTCCGCAGGCGTAGAGACCCGGGTAGTATTCACGGGTGCTTTCAACGGTCTGTGTTTCTCCGGTTTCGGCCCACATCGGTTTTTCGCCGACAACGCCGCCGGTTTCGGTATCAAGTTTTACGCCGGCTTTGTTGGCTGCCAGCTTCATGATTTCGCTCGGGTGACCGGTGCCGTCGATAACACATTTTGCCATTACGGTCAACGGGTCAACGTGCATGCCCAGGCGTTCGACCGGGGTCCAGTTGATGACGAGTCCACCGACCTGGTTTTCTTTGAATACGATATCTTCAACGCTGACGGAGTTGAACATTTTTGCTCCGGCTTTCATGGCTCCGAAGATAAGGCCGCTGGCCATTTCCACGGTGTCCAGGGTGTAGTAGCCGTCTTTAACTTCTTTATAGCTGATATTGAAATCGTCGAGGATGTGCAGGGCTTCCTGCTGGACAACGGCTTCATTGAACAGCATGCCGCCGCCCCAGGTGCCGCCGCCCGGTGCCAGTTTGCGTTCGAACATTGCGACTTTCAGGCCTGCGTTGCTCAAGTATTTTGCGGCGACCAATCCAGATGGACCGCCTCCAACGATTGCTACGTCAAGGTCGAATCCTTCAATCAGCTTTTCGCTGAAACTCTTAACAATTGCTACTGATATAGCGTGTTCTGTAAA
>QKAL01000048.1 GCA_003246475.1 Lentisphaerota bacterium | reverse complement strand
CAGGAGGAAAAGAGAATGGCAGAACAAGCGTTGGGTATGGTGGAAACCAGAGGTCTGGTGGGCGCCATTGAGGCAGCAGATGCAATGGTAAAGGCAGCTAAAGTGAGATTCGTCGGCCGCGAATTTGTCGGCGGTGGTCTGGTAGCCGTGTTTGTGCGCGGTGATGTCGGCGCGGTAAAAGCCGCTACGGACGCCGGTGGCGCAGCTGCCGAGCGGGTCGGTGAACTTGTATCGGTACATGTCATACCGCGGCCGCATAGCGATATCGAATTTACAATCCCCAAAACCGAGTAGCGCTTATACGGCGCGTAACGGCGGCATTTCCCTTGAGGCAGCCCGCGAGGCGTTCTGATTTTGCGGGCTCAAGAAAATGGACCGGTTTATATCCACCGGACTGATCGCTTCAGCCCGCATCGGCGAAAGGGCATAACCGGCCGATGAAAACCGGTTTATTGCCGCCCGGAAATAATGTGCCGTATTATTCAGGCTGCTCATAAGGCATAATGAAGGTGTGAATCATGGCACTCAGTACGCAAATAATATCCCACCCTTCGCCCGGAGTCTTTGAATTCCTGCGGCAGCGTGTGGGAGCGGTCGGCAAAAAAGTTTTTGCTGAAGCCGAGGCTCCGTTTACGGCTGTGGGTCTTGTTCAAGGTAAAGTCTTGGATATGATCGCGGCCGCTGATGTGGCGGAAAAGGCCGCAAATGTCCGTGTCTTTGATTTGAAAGGTATTTGTCCGCAACATATCACCATGATCGGAATATTTGGAGATATTGCTGAAGTAAAAGCCAGTATTGCCGCCATTGAACAGGCGGAGCATCTCCAATGATGATTCCCGATCGAATTTGAATTTTAATCGGGGCCGGAGGGCAATAAGAATGTTACTAGCCAGGGTTATCGGAAACGTATGGTCCACTAAAAAAAAGGACGAGATATCCGCTTTGAGGCTTTTGTTTATCCAGCCTTTGGGAAAAAGCCTGAAACCGGACGGCAATGTCCTGGTCGCCGCGGACGAGGTCGGCGCGGGATTTGGAGAACTGGTGATTGTTACCCAGGGATCCCCGGCCATGCAGGCATTCAACAAGGATAAACTGGTTCCCGTTGATGCGGTGGTGGTCGGCATTGTGGATAATTTAGAAATGGACGACGATGTCGGCGGAAAGAAAAAATGAGAGAAGATATCGTTGATAAGGTCCGGGCAGCCGGCGTTGTTGGTGCCGGCGGTGCGGGTTTCCCGACCCACGTTAAGCTGCAGTTTGAAGTCAAGCGGGTATTGGGCAACGGGGCATCCTGCGAGCCGCTGCTCGCCAGTGATCCGTACCTTATGACGAATCAAACCGATCATGTTTTGGATGGTCTGCTGACGGTGATGGACTGCACCGGTTCCGAGAAGGGCACCATATGCTTGAAATCCAAACATGCGGATGCGACGGCAGCACTGAAGCGAAAGGTTACCGAAAACGGATACGCCGGACGCATCAACGTGTTTGAACTGGAGGACTTTTACCCGGCCGGTGATGAATTCGTTCTGGTCAATGAGGTTTTGGGGAAAATAGTTCCTGAAGGCGGCATCCCCTTGAATGTGCTGGCGGTCGTCAGCAACGTGGAGTCCCTCTTGAATATATCCCGGGCCATGGCCGGCATTCCGGTTACCGACCGTTATTTGACAGTTTGCGGCGAAGTCAACCATCCGCTTGTCTGCCGGGTTCCGATCGGCACGCCTGCGGAGGCCGTAATTGAACTGGCCGGCGGTCCGAAAATATCGGATCATGCCATCGTCATGGGTGGGCCCATGATGGGCAAAATCCTTGGCAGCGGCTCTCAACCGGTAACCAAAACCACCAGCGGGATAATTGTCTTGTCACCGAACCACAATGTTGTCCGTGATAAAAGCAGAAGTCTGACTCAGATGCGATTTATCGCCAAATCAGCCTGCACCCAGTGCTCGCGTTGCACGGATCTTTGTCCGCGCTATTTGATCGGACATGCTTTAGAGCCTCACAGGATCATGCGCCATCTGGCTTATACACCGGGTATGACCGGCGCGGTATTGGAAGATGCGCTGATCTGCTCGGAATGCGGCATCTGCGAAAAATTCGCATGCCCCATGATGCTCTCGCCGCGGGAGATTAATGCCGCCATCAAGCAGAAGTTGCTAAAAGAAGGCATAAAAAGAGAAGCCAGGCGCGAAACCTACCAAGTGTCGCCTTTTAACGAAACACGCAAAATACCTCTCAGGCGGCTCATGGAAAGACTTGAGGTGACCAGATACGATACCCATCCCCCGTTTTATGGAGAGGCCATTGAGGTAAAGCGTGTCAGCATTCCACTGCAGCAACATCTTGGAAAACCGGCCGTTGCGGTTGTCCGGCCGGGTGACAGGGTAAAAAAAGGCGATCTGATCGGAGAGATCCCCGAAGGCGCCCTGGGCGCCAGGGTTCACGCCAGCATTGATGGAACCGTGGCGTCGGTTGAAGATAGTGTAGTCATTGAGTCATAGCCGGAGTAATGATTGGTGTAGACGATTGTCACGCTGTACCGAAATTTTATTGTGGATGTATGTTGAGTCACCGTACTTTAATGAAATAAATGAGCTAAAATTCAAAATGACTAAAATGAACTAAAATTGTGGATTTCTATCA
>QKAL01000147.1 GCA_003246475.1 Lentisphaerota bacterium | reverse complement strand
GCACCGTCTTCGCCAAAAACATTCTTGGCGACTGCATGTGCCGCGAGGCATTAAAGGATTCCCAGATTGCATTGTATGATATTGATGCCGTCCGGCTCAATGAATCCAAAATGATGCTTGAAACACTGAATAAGAATATTAATGGCTGCCGTGCCAAAATCACCGCTTATCTTGGTGTTGAGAACCGCAAAGAAGCGTTGCGAGGTGCCAGTTATGTGGTCAATGCCATTCAGGTTGGCGGCTATGAGCCTTCGACGGTGATTGATTTTGAAGTTCCCAAGAAATACGGCTTGCGCCAGACCATTGCCGACACCCTTGGTATCGGCGGTATCTTCCGCGCGCTGCGTACTATTCCGGTCATGCTGGACTTTGCTCATGAAATGGAAGAAGTCTGTCCCAACGCCTGGTTGCTTAACTATACTAATCCCATGTGCATGCTGACCGGCGCCATGCTGCGTGGAACTTCGGTAAAGACCGTTGGTCTCTGCCATTCCGTTCAGGTTTGTGCCCAGACGTTGCTGGAAACCATCGGCATGTGGAATGATGAACGCGCAAAAAGTATCAGATATAAAATTGCCGGCATAAACCATATGGCCTGGTTGCTGGAAATCACTGAAAACGGCAAGGACCTCTATCCCGAGATCAAACAGATCGCGGCGGAGAAAGTTGCTGCCTGGCGCAAGGCCCCCAAAGCAGATAAAAGCGGCAACATGATTCGCCTGGAAGTAATGCGCCATTTTGGTTATTACATCACCGAATCTTCGGAACACAACGCCGAATATATGCCCTATTGGATCAAGAGCCAGTACCCCGAGTTGATCGAAGAATTCAATATCCCGTTGGATGAATACCCGCGTCGCTGTATCAACCAGATCGCCGACTGGAAAAAGCAAAGTGTCGAAATGGTCGGAAACAGCGCCCTTACCCATACACGTACCCATGAATACGGTTCTGCGATCATCAACGCCATTGAAACCAATGAACCGATTCAGATCGGAGGGAATGTCCTCAATAACGGTCTTATCACCAACCTGCCTTCAAAGGCGATCGTCGAAGTTCCGTGCCTGGTGGATAGTAATGGCGTCCAGGGCTGCTATGTCGGCGAACTGCCTGTACAGTGTGCCGGTCTTAACATGACCAACATCAATGTCCAGCTGGCGACGATTGAAGCTGCTTTGACGGGTTGTCGCGAAAACATCTATCATGCTGCTTATCTTGATCCTCATACCGGATCGGAACTGACTCTCGACCAGATCCGTAACCTTTGCGATGATCTGATCGAAGCACATGGCAATATGCTACCCAAGTACAAATAACGTCAAATGACGGATATTTGACGGAAGAATGACGGATGATCTTAAGTTGTCCGTCATTTTATCCGACAACAAAAAACCGGAGAAAAGGATTGATCCCGAACTCCGGTTTTTTTTATTCTGAAGAACTGATTATCGTACCAGAATTGAAACGGCTTTGAATGCCGGATGTTTTGCGGTACGCATCATGCCGAAAAGGATGGATTCAGCGGTTGTGATGCGAACGCCGGAAACACGCATCAGTTCGATGGCAATCTCCCTATCGTATGAGTTGCGGGAGGACACCGTATCCGCAGCCAGAACCACGTCAAAACCGTTTTCCAGCAGGTCAAGGGCGGTTTGCTGAACGCAGACGTGGCATTCGATGCCGGTCAATATCACGGTCTTGATCTTTTTCGCGGTCAACTCCTGGCGGAACGCTTCAACGCCCCAGCAGGAAAAATCGGTTTTTTCGATGATCGGCCATTCCGGCAGAAAAAGCTCTTTGAGTTCCGGCAGAGTATTTCCGAGTCCGCGGGGATACTGTTCGGTTACAATGACCGGGTTATTCAATTCCCTGGCGGCTTTGAGCATCATTTGAACTTTGGGCAGAAACGGAGCCAGTCCGGGAACGGCGGCGTAAAGTTTCTCCTGAATGTCGACTACGACGAAAGCGGTTGATTCCGGCTTAAGATTCATAAATATTCTCCTCTCTCATGACAAAATTTTACCAGGTAAAGCCCATGTTAAAGTGGAACTGCAACCGCCGCGGGCAATTTTCCTGATTCATCACAATCGGATAGGCCAGGTCGAGCTTGATAGGTGCATTAATCATCGGCAATTTCATGCGCAAACCATAGCCTGCACCCATGTTGAACTGGTTGAATCCCATGCTGTAGGAGTTTTTCCAGGCACTACCGGCATCGACGAATACGGCGCCACGGATAAAACGCCAGATTGGATGAGTTACTTCTGAAGTCAGCAACAACATAGTCTGGCCGCCGACGTTCCAGCCGTTATCATCGACCGGGGATATGCGGCGGTAAGGAAAGCCGCGGATAGTGTCGCCGCCGCCGAGGAAATAACGGTCATACAGTGGAACCTGCTCGTTTCGGTTGAAGGAGGATACGGTGCCGATTTTACCGCCGTTGTGCCAGATCAAGGCCTTATCCAGGAAGTTCATATAATAGCTGGCTTTGCCTTCCAAACGGTAGTAATTATTACTGGAGCCAAGGACTTTCGGGGTAACGCTTGCCAAGGAGCTCAGCAGATAACCGGTAGTTGGGTCTTCAAGGCTGTCGCGGGTATCACGGGCAATCTCCAGCGATGGAGAACTGACCCAGTAACGGCCGCGTTCGTCCTTAAGCTGCTGCGAAGCGTCGCTGTCCATGTTATGAACATTGACCTGTTCAAATTTATAGCCCAGAGATATGCTGGTGAAGTCGTCAAAGAACTTCTTGGTCAGGGCGGTACGTCCGCCGATGCGCTGTTCGTCCCAGTATTTATAGCTGACGTTGTTCCAATATCCGGAGAGATCCAGTTTAAGGGGGATATCGAACAACCAGGGTTCGGTAAAATCGATATTACCGCCATAGGTGGTCAGGCCGAACATCCCGGCAATTCGCAGGCGCTGCCCGCCGCCCTGGAAGTATTTGGAAGGTTCCGTAATGTCGAAATTGTTATTGGTGAGGGAAACCATACCCACTAAACTATCGGTATCGGAGAAGCCACCTCCAACCTTAAGCTCATAATTATCTTTTTCTTCAACGGCGAAGTTCACATCCTTCTGGGCATATTCCTCGGCGCTGCTGGTAGTCGCTTTCACTTCCTTGAAGTATCCCATGCCCATAAGGCGGGATTTGCTGGCCTCGATCCGGTTTTTATCGACAGGATCGCCAGGCTGGATCACCAGTTCGCGGCGAAGTACTTTGTCTTTCGTAACCCGGTTGCCTTTGATATTGACGTCGTGAACGGTGTAAGGTATGCCTTCGGTCAGTTCAAATTCCACATCGACGCGATGTGTCTGGAAGTCGGGATAACGATTGACCTTGCAGGTGAAATCCGCATAGCCGTAGATGGCGTATTCGGATTCGATCGCGTCTTTGGTCTGATTTTCTTTTTCTTTGTCGTATACCGTGTCCTTTACCAGGCGGATGCATTTCGCCAGTTCGGACTCAGAGAGTTTTTTATTGCCTTTGACGGTAACATTGTTAACAGTATAAGGTTTTCCCTCAAAAAGGGTGAAATGGACGTCAACGTATTCCGGATCGTCAGCATTGGGCGTGACTTTAATGTCTTCTACCTTGAAGTCGAGATAGCCTTTTCCCCAGTATTTTTCGCGCAGCCGCAATTTATCCAGATCCAGTTCCTTGGGATCATATAGGCCGATTTCAAAGAAACGGGATAAAAATGAGTGACGAGTGGCGATAGACCATTTCAAATCCCAGGAGGAGAACACCGTGTTATTGGAGAAGGTGACGTTATTTACCTTCAGGCGGAGATGCTCGTCGATTTTAAAGGTGACGTTTACAGTGTCCTGCCCGGCATTTTTGATTACCGGATAGATCGTGGCTTCGTTGTAACCCTTTTCGCGGTAGAAATTACGCAGCTTGTTGGCGCTTTCACGGAGATTTTTATCGTTTAACGGTTGTTCGGCGTTGAGAGTGATCTCTTTTTCAAGGTCAGAGGTCGGGAATTTCTTGTTGCCGTCAAAGACGATTTCCTTGACAACCGGTTTTGCCGTCAGCTTGAATGTGACGTCAACCGTACCTGCATTCTGTTTGGACTCGGCAACCACGTCAGCAAAAAAGCCAGTTCCGGTGAGGCGCTTGACGTCTTCATCGATGATCTTCGGGACGAATTCATCGCCGGGCTTGGATTGTACATTAAACCGGAGCATGTCTTCCGGGAATTTGTAACTGCCGATCTGATCGAAAACGACCTGTCCGATTTTATCGGCCCAGGCGGTGACGGAAAAACATCCGATCAACATCACGAACAAAAAATTTTTCACAGCTCCCACTTTGACTCCTTGCTTATAAATAAAAATTTAAATAATCAATAAATTATGCCGGTTGCGGATGGTCTTCATCGCTGTATCGGCTCTTGCTCCGGAACTGGCCGATATGCGGATGGAACGACAGAGAGACGATACCCGTCTGGCCGTTACGGTTCTTTTCAATAATCAATTCCGTATCGAGGCCGGCAACCATCATTTCCCGGTTCAAGTCTTTGGCCTGGTCTCGGTCTCGGTGCAAAAAGGCTACGATATCCGCATCCTGTTCGATGGCTCCCGACTCGCGCAGATTGCTCAACTTCGGACGGACGCTGGCGGAACTGCCTTTCTCCACTTCGCGGTTCAACTGGGCCAGAACCAGTACCGGAACGTTAAAATCCTTGGCGAGTTTTTTAATCCCGCTGGAGATTTCGGCGACTTCCTGCTGCCGGCTTTCCGGGTTGGAACCGGATTTCATCAGCTGCAAATAGTCAATACAGACCAGTTGAATGTTATTCTGGCTTTTCAATCGTCTTACTTTGGCACGCATTTCCGGAACTGTCAACCCCGCAGTCGGGTCAATAAATATATTCGCATTGCGGAAATTGGATACGGCACTGGTCAGCTTGGTCATGTCCTGTGGCCGGAAGGATTTATCATAGAAGCTGCCTTCGCCGACTTCGGCTTCCATACAGAGCAGTTTACGGGCAATCTGTTCGGCAGTCATTTCCAAACTGAAGAACATCACACCGCGTTGCATGTTGCCTTTCATGGCGACGTCGCGGATGATGTTGAGGGCAAAAGTGGTTTTCCCTATGGACGGGCGCGCCGCCAGAACGAACATTTCCCCCGGCTTCAAGCCGATAATCAGCTTGTTGAGGTCGGGATAGAGCGTTGGGATGCCGACTTCCACTTCGTTGTTGATGATTTTCTGAATATTGGTGAACACATCGCGGATGGATTCCCGCAATGAGATGATGTCGCTTTTGACATTGGTGTTGCGGACCTGGTAGATCCGGCTTTCGATTTCGTCGATGATGTTTTTGATATCGCTGTCGACGCTGTAGCACTGGCGCAGGGAATCGGAACAGACGTTGATCATGCCGCGGAGAATATGATAGTCGCGGACGATCTGGCACCAGTTTTCAAAGTTGGCGGTGGTCGCAATACTGCTATAAAGTTCAGCGAGAAATACTTCGCCGCCAATGTCTTCCAGAACCCCCTTCTTATGAAGGATGTGGGCCAGGGAGATGAGATCCACTTCACCGGCATCCCCAAGGAGTGTACAGACCGCTTGGAAAATTTCCCGGTGAACGTGGGAATAAAAAACATCAGCGCTGCCGAGAAGTTCGATAGCGCTGTTGCCGCAGCTTGCAGGTTCCTTGAGCATAGCGGCGAGGACCGCCTTTTCCGTCTCCAGACTATGGGGCTGAGGGCGGTCCTCGTCGAGCAGGCCAGCCATTTTGGCTGTCTTTTTTCTGCTGTCGGTATCTGCTGCCATAATTACGCGCGAACGATCCAGACCTTGGCCGTGGCAATGACGTTTGCATGCAACTTGATGTTGACGTCAAACATGCCGAGGGTCTTGATGTGGCTGTCCAGGTGAACCTGAGTATGTTCAACCGGGATATTCATTTCCTTGAGCTTGTCGGCGATCATTCTGGCGGTTACTGAACCGAAGAGCTGATCGTCCTCTGCAGCCTGCATCGGGATGGTGATTTCAGCTTTGGCGATGGTCTCGGCCAGAGCGGAAGCCTTTTCCTTTTCCAAGCGGCGCTGTTCTTCAATTTTACCTTTGTTGGCGGCCAGCAGTCTCAGCGTGCTGGCGGAAGCCTTGGCGGCCAGTCCACGCGGCAGCAGATAATTTCTGGCATAGCCGGGGGCTACGGAAATTTCTTCCCCGGCAAGACCGAGGTTTTCAACGTCCTGAAGCAATACGAGTTTTACAGATGCCATGATATATAATTCTCCTAAATAAACGTTCCGACTATAAGGTCAAGCTGACGATTCTGGCACGCTTGATGGCGGTGCAGAGCATCTTCTGATGTCTCAGGCAGGTGCCGGTGATACGGCGCGGCAGAATGCGGCCTTTTTCGGTCTGGAACTTTTTCAAGAGTTCAGCATCTTTAAAATCGACATAATTAACTTTGTTTTCGCAAAGACGGCAAATCTTCGGAGTGCTGACTCTGCGACGAATTCTTTTCTTCTTGTCCAGCATAATCACAATCCCTTATGTATGTGTTATTTATTAATTAAAATTCAAAAATTCAAACCATGAAATTCCGGCTAGAACGGGATATCGTCTTCGGTGTTTTCCACATCGAAGGCCCCATCAGGCATCGGTGGCGGCTGTCCCTGCGGTTGCCGACTCCGCTGGTCCGGATAGGACTGCGGTTGTGGCTGCCGATAGTTCTGCTGCGGCTGTTGCCGATAGTTCTGCTGCGGATAATTTTGCTGCTGATGCGGCTGCTGTGTGTAGTTGCCGCGCGGCTGCGGATTGCCGTATCCGCCATCGTCCATTGCTTCTGCTCCGCCTTCATCCATTCCTCCGCGATCAGAACGCGAAAGGAATTGGACGCGGTCCGCGACTACGCGCAGACGCGAACGTTTGGCGCCGGATTCGCGTTCCTGCCACTGTTCATAGTGAAGACGGCCTTCAACCAGGACAGGTGCACCTTTTTCCAGCATGCGGCTACAGGTTTCAGCCTGTTTGCTCCAGACAACGATATCGACAAAACAGGTTTCTTCCTGTTTCTGTCCGTTTGATACGTACTGCCGGTTGATTGCCAGTCCGAATTCACAGACGGCGGAACCGCCGGGAGTGTATCGCAACTCCGGCGCTCTGGTAAGATTGCCGATCAACAGAACTTTATTAAGCGATGCCATATCTTTGTCTACCCGAAATTAATGGTTGAGGATCACTCGGGACGATCGTATTGGATGACCAAATTACGCACGACGCGTTCGTCCAGCATGAATTTCTTGCGGATATCATCCGTTTTTTCAGTTTCAAGGCTGAAAATATAGTTCCAATAGATACCAGCTTTGCGCTTGCCGATTTCACGGGCAAACTGTTTGCGGCCCATGGAGACGCTTTCGTGCATCGCACCGCCCAGACCATTGATCAGGCCGGCAAATTCCTTGCTGAAAGCTTCGCCCTCGTCATCGACCTTACGGATGTCGAGAATAAAAACAGCTTCATACTTTTTCAGGTTCAAGATACTGTCCTCCAGTTAAAATTAAACAGTCTCATTATTTTCCAGTTTTATTTCTAAACCATTATACTCATTCATTGCGGCACCGACGCCTCGGTAAAGCGATAACTTGATCGCTTCGGTCACGGTGTCGAGAACTTTTGCCAGCAACGGTTTTTCCGTTGCGGTAAACTCTCCCAGGACAAAGTCGACCTGGTTGCGTCGCTCCTCACTGCCGATCCCGATCCGCAGACGGGGGAATTTCTGGGTTCCCAGTTCCGCAATCAGCGAATCGATGCCGCGGTGTCCGCCGCTGCTGCCGTTTTTCCGGAATCTGATCCGGCCCAACGGCAGATCCGAGTCGTCATAAACCACCAGAACTTCTTCGGCCTTGATGTTCATTGTACGCATCAAGGCCGCGACGGACTTGCCACTCAGATTCATGTATGTCATCGGCTGCAGGATATACAACGTGCGGCCCTGTGTCCGCCCTTTCCAGTAAATCCCGGAAAACCCTTTGACCTTTTCAAACTGCCCGGGAAGGCACTCCGGCAAACAGCTGGTAGCCATAAACCCGGCATTATGCCTGGAAAATTCATATTCCCGGCCCGGATTACCCAGTCCTACAACCAGACTGATAAATCCGCTTCCCGAATCGGTCATTTGTCAATCCTCAAAAAAACCGCAATGAATTCCAATCAGTTACTTCTTAGCCGTTTCAGCTGCAGCTTCGGTCGCAGCCGCAGCAGAGACTTCTGCCGCCGGTCTTACCAGGTGGAAGACAATGGCTTCCGGATCGCTGGTCATCTTGACGTTTTCAGACAACTTGATGTCCTTGACGCAGATCGGGGCATGAAGGGTCAGGCCGGAAACGTCTACCGTGATGCTTTCGGGCATGTCGATCGGCTTGGCTTCGATATGCAGTTCATGCAAAGTCTGTTCCAGCAGACCGCCTTCGGCGGATGCAGGAGTGCCGATGGAATGTACGGGAATCGTGGCATGAATGGTCGTGTTGGCGTCAACTTCCAGGAAATCGACATGGGTGATGATGCCATGGAGGAAGTCTTCCTGTACATCCTGAATCAGGGCCAGGTGCTTGTCGGTTCCGTCTTCAAACAGGTGAACCAGCTTGACGTCATGCTGCATCATGGAACGCCATTCGCCGCTGTTCAAGGTAATCATCCGACCGGGTTTGCCCTGGCTGTAGATGATTGCCGGAATCAGACCCTGATGCCGGAGACGGCGGGAGGCGCCTTTGCCGCTGCCTTCACGCGCGACAATGTTCAATACGTGTTTTTCTTTACTCATCTTTATTCCTTTCCTTGCTTTATTGTAATATCAGTAAATTATCTGACTTTAAAGAGGCTAGATACCGATTCCCCTTCGTGGATGCGGCGGATTGCTTCGCCGAGAATCGGAGCTACGCTTAAGACTTTGACTTTCCCGCCGCAGGTATCCTTGACCGGGACGCCGTTGGTGGTGATAAGCATTTTAATCTGGCTGTTTTTGATGACTTCCCGGCCTTTTTCGTTGAGCAGGCAATGTGAAACCACGGCGTATACATCGCCGGCGCCGCCTTCTTTGAGCTTGTTGGCCGCCGCCACCAGCGTTCCGGCGGTGGAGGTGAGGTCGTCAACGATGATACAGGTACGATCTTTAACTTCGCCTACCAGATGTGAGGACTGTACGGAATGGCCGTCAATCCGGCGTTTGGCGACAACCGCGAATCCCCCGGAAAGCATATCGCTGTAAGCCATGGCCATTTTGACGCTGCCGGTGTCCGGGGCGACGATGACCAGTTCCGAGCCGAAATTTTCCTTGAGGTAGGGAACAATGACCGGGGAGGCGTAGAGATGGTCAACCGGAATGTCGAAGAACCCCTGTATCTGCTGTGAATGCAAATCCATACAGATGATACGGTCGGCCCCGGCGGTAGTCAACAGATTGGCGACCAGTTTGGCGGTAATCGGAACACGCGGTTTGTCCTTACGATCCTGGCGGGCATAGCCGTAGAATGGCAGGACCGCGGTGATACGGGCGGCGGAGGCACGCTTGGCCGCGTCGATCATAATCAGCAATTCCATGAGGTTTTCATTCGTTGGGGCACAGGTCGATTGAATGATGAAAACATCGCCGCGACGAATATTCTCTCCATACTGCACGAAAATTTCGCCGTCCGGGAAGCGGGTTACTTCGGCATTTCCCAGCGGGGTTCCAAGATACTGGGCAATTTCTTCCGCAAGGGCGCGGTTGGCATTACCGGAGTATACCCGAATGTTGCTTGGCATTGAGTCCATTTCCTCTATTCCGTTTTTTTACGGTTTAATATTACTAAAACCAGAAAATCCGCAATAGAGGAACTGCAGCCATCAGACCGCTGTCCTGTATCAAAACCTTATGGGTGCACGTTCGAATTCGAACGGAAATCCTATCGCGGATTAAGGTTTTCATGAGTTAAAAGTCTACTAATGTAGCCTTTAAAAAGGTTAATGCAAGTTCAGATGTTTTTTTTTTGTGAATTTATCTATATTCGGCCGCAAAGGACACCGTTGTATTCGGGAGGGCAATACTTCGCCACAAACCATAGAGAAATAAAATTATTATTGTAATTAAGGCTAAGGAAACTTATATT
>QKAL01000272.1 GCA_003246475.1 Lentisphaerota bacterium | reverse complement strand
GGTTCCGGAAACGGGGGGCGGGGGGGCGCGAAGTTGTCTGGCGGTTTTCCATCTACCTCGGGAGTATGATAATTTCAGGCTGGTCGATGCTGCCGGAAAAGAGCGTGGCATTACCGTTCTGATGCAGCGAGGGTCACGGTTGGAAGCGTTTTTCAATGCGCAGCCGGGAGAGAAATTGAGGCTGGAATTATCTGCCGGTGAAAAAAAACATAAGATGGCGGAACTTACCTCCGGTCTGATTCATGTCGCAAAAAAATTCACTGGTCGACCGGTCAACTCAGAAGAGGAGTTTCGTTCCTGCTGGGACAGTGCCGTTTTTGCCGGAGCCGGATTTGCGGAAAGGGTCTATGCCGGAGTCAATCCGTTCAGTCCGGGACAGAACTCCCTGCATCGTTATTATGGCTATATCAATATTGACAAGGCGGGCGAATATACCTTTTTTACCGCTTCCACCGATGCCTCTTTTCTGCTGATTGACGGCCGGATTATTGCCTCCTGGCCCGGTAGACATTCCGTCTGGGGCGGGCTTTCCGGCGAATTCAGCGGCAGGGTCAGGCTGGCAACCGGTCGGCATAATTTCGAATATCTTCATGCCAATTTCCAGTCTGCGTATTACGCTATTGCCGCCTGGATGCCGCCGGATGCTAAAAAGCCAGAACCGATCCCCGGCACTGCTTTTACTCCGGTTTCGCGGGCGGAAGTCGGTCGGACTTTCAATGGCGAGGGAATAGCGATGCCTGATTTTTCCTGGACGCAGGGGCCCATGCTTGATTTTTATGGTGAAAGGATGTTCATGGTCTCGTTTTTCCCTCGCGACAGTGTCCGGAGGTGGCAGTGGGGCGACGGAACAACCGGCCGAGGCGACGAGCGTACGCACTTCTATTTCCGTCCGGGCATTTATACTGTGGTCATGGAGACCGACGCGGGAGGGCAGGAACAGCAGGTCGACGTTGCATCCATCTATGACCAAACGTTTGTCAACGATCATGACGCTCTGTCCATGGTCGAAGCGGCGCTGAAGCAGCAGAAGAATATCGGAATACAGCCGGAGGGATACCGTTTTCTTGCCGAAGCCCTGATTGCGTTGAAACAGGCGGAAACCGGAAGTCAATATTATCGTTCAATGCTGTTGCGTCAGGAGGCGGTGCCGCCCGAAGTGGTCTTTGACTTTTTCCGCAACCTGATTCTTGCCGCGTTGCTGGAAAAGGAGAATTACGAGGCGGCGGAGATGGAGTTGACCCGGTTGCTTGGTACGCTGAAACAACCTGAATCGCTTGCCGCTGCCCGGCTGGAGTATGCCGTTCTGTTGTTGAACTGTCTCAACCGCCCGGACGAAGCGGCGGCGCAACTGGCTGTCGTGGAGAAGGGAAAGTTGGGAAAGGATATTCGTCCTGTCTATGACCGTTTACAGGCTGATTTGATTTTAATGGAAAAGGGGGTGATTGCCGCGAAGGAATATTACGGTAGAATGGATTCTTTGACGAAAAAAATGAATCGGAGTCAGATTCTCCAGTCGAACGGGGTAGTTATCAATATCCGTAATTGCCTGGTATTGGAAAAATATCAGGATGCAATGGATTACCTTGATAAACTGGAGGAATCCCGTCCGGAAATGCGGCTGGAACCGGAGTTGCAGTTGTTGCGGGCAAAGGCGCTCATGGCATTGGGGCGTCCCCGGGCGGCGGCGGTATGTTTTGAACGGGTATTACGGCTGGAACCGACGGCAGTGGTTGGCGCGGAGGCCGCCCTGTTTTTGGGAGATTATCATTGGGAGCGGCGGGAATTGTCCTTGGCGCGTAATTATCTGCATCAGGTTCTGGAGATGGCGCCACGTTCGCGTGAAGCGGTCGCGGCGGAAAAGCTGCTGCGTCAGACTGGAAGGGAAACGGAAAGATAAAATGCGAGTATCCTTAACGTTATTGACCGGGATCATAGTGTTGTCGGCGATTGTCGTGAATGCGGGTGAAGATGATTTTCTCAAACCGGTTGGAAAGCCGCCGGTTGCAAAAGCTCAACGCCGTCAGGGCGGAGAAGCTTTCCCGCCACTGCCGTTACCGGCCACGCCGCTGCGGCGTTCGGAAAAGAAACGCCCGCCCAGCCCTACCGCATTGATAGGTAAAGTCGTCTGGGGATCATATCTGGATTATACCTGGAAAAATGGCGTTACCGCCCGTGTTTTTGACTGGAACATGGTTCCCGCCGACTGTCAGCAGTTGTTGCGTATGGTCAAACAGTTTACGAAGATGGAATACAAGGCGCAGACCGTGGATCTGGCGACATTCAGCGGCAGTCCGGCGGAGATCCCAATACTTTTTTTTTCCGGTGGGCGCACGGTGAATTTTTCTCCCGAAGAGCGGGCAAAATTGCGCAAATATTTACTTGACGGTGGTACGGTCTGGTTCGATTCGGTGGTCGGATCGCCGTTCTTCTATCGCGGAGCGATACAGGAGATGCGGACGATTCTGCCGGAGTCGCCGCTCCGGAAACTTCCGCCGGACCACCCGGCCTTTCGTATGATAAAGGCGGTTGACACGGCAAAACTTAACGACGGTTCGGTAATAGCTCCGGATCTTGACGGCGCGTATATCGGGTCGCGGCTGGCGGTGGTGATCTCTCCGTATGGTATGGGCGGCGGCTGGGATGATGTCTATCCCGCGCTGATTCCGGCGGCGAAGTATTATCAGCGGCAGTCGGCGGCGGAGATCGGAATCAACCTTGCCGCGTATGTGATCGGCTGGTATGAAAATGGTCGCGCCTATGCCGAAGGCGAGGCTTACGGTACCGCAGACCATGTCGCCGGGCCGGACAAAGTGGTCTTTGCTCAGATCCGGACTGATGGCCTGTGGAATTCCGACCCCGGCGCGGAAACCCGTTTCATGCGCTTTCTGGCGAAAAATGTCAGTATCGATGCCGGTACCGAGCCGGTTTATGTTGATCCGGATAAGACGCTGCTGGAGGATTACCCGTTTCTTTACCTCAGCGGCATCGGTGGTTTTCAACTGTCGCCGACTGCGTTGATCCGACTGCGCCGTTATCTGGATGAAGGTGGCTTTTTGCTGATAAACAACTCTTTGGGTATGAGTGAGTTCGATGTTAGTTGCCGTGTACTGCTGAAAAAACTTTATCCCGAAATCGTTCCGGATGCGGTGCCACTCAACGATCCGTTGTTTGCCCATGGTCCATTCAAAATCGACGGCAGCGGTTTTTCCGAGGCGGCGGCGCAGAAATTCCCCGGACGTTCCGGGCCGCTGCTTTACGGTATCAGGGATGTTGCCCGTTACAAGCTGCTTTACAGTCCGGTGGATATCGCCGGAGGCTGGCAGGGGACGCCGCGTCCCGGCAGTGCGGTTTATGATCCGGTGACCGCCAACCGCCTTGGTGCAAATATCATTACCTATTTTATGACTCATTAATATATAATGAAAGGATGTGGTTATGCCTTACGACGATAATGAACTGTTGCAGGATCTGAGCCAGTTGCAGGCGGGGTTTTCCGCCGTGAAAAACGAACTTTCCCGGGTGATTGTCGGCCAGGATGACGTGGTCAACCGGGTTCTGGTGGCACTGGTGTGCGGCGGACATTGTCTGCTGCTTGGTGTTCCGGGTCTGGCAAAAACTTTGCTGGTCCACAGTCTGGGACAGGTGCTGGAGCTGGATTTCAACCGCATACAGTTTACTCCCGACCTGATGCCTTCGGACATCACCGGAACCGATATCCTTGAGGAGGAACCCGGCAGCGGCCGCCGCCAGTTGCGTTTTGTGCATGGACCGGTTTTTACCAATCTGCTTCTTGCCGATGAGATCAACCGTACTCCTCCCAAGACTCAGGCGGCATTACTCGAAGCCATGCAGGAAAAACACGTGACCAACGGCGGGGTGAAATATGTCCTGCCTGAACCATTCTTCGTTCTGGCCACCCAGAACCCGATCGAACAGGAAGGTACCTACCCGTTGCCGGAAGCTCAGATGGATCGTTTTATGTTTCTGGTCAGACTCGATTACCCGACCCGCGAACAGGAGATCGTGATTCTTAAGCAGACTACCGCCAACCACCGGGTGGAATTGAACCGCGTACTGGACGGTAAAAAACTGCTCCATTTCCAGCAGGTGGTTCGCGCCGTACCGGTGAGTGACCATGTTACCGCCTATTGCGCCGATCTGGCGCGAATGACCCGCCCGGATAATCCGCAATCGCCTGCCTTTGTCCGAGATAACCTCAGTTTCGGCGCCGGGCCGCGCGCCGGTCAATATCTGATGCTGGCGGCCAAAGCCCGGGCGGCGCTTAACGGCCGGATCAACGTCTGTTGTGACGATGTCCGTTGCTGTGCCCGTGAAGTCCTGCGCCATCGTCTGGCCTGCAATTTCCATGCTGCGGGGGAAAACCTCACGCCCGACCTGATTATCGATATGTTGCTCAGGCACGTGCCGGAATCGAAGGACTGAACATCATGGCCGGGACGCAATATCGTTATCTGCCGCCGGAAACGCTCGACTCGCTGAAGAACATCGAACTGGTGGCGCGGGCGCTGGTTGAAGGCGGCATGCTGGGGCTGCACCGTTCCCCCTATCGCGGTTTTTCCTCGGAATTCGCCGAGTACCGCAAGTACGTACCAGGCGACAGCATCAGATACCTTGACTGGAAGGCATATGCGCGCTGTGACCGCTATTATATCAAATGTTTCGAGGAGGAGACCAATCTGCGTTCGTACATCGTACTGGACAAGTCCGACTCGATGGGCATGCCCGATACCAAAGCTCCGGCCAAATTCAATTATGCCTGTTATCTGGCGGCGGCGTTCATGTACCTGATGCATCAGCAGCATGACGGGGTTGGCTTTTTCGCCTATGACGATGACGTTCGCGTGGTTTCGGAGTGCCGTTGTTCGCGTTCGCACCTGATCGACCTGCTGAAAATGCTGGAAAATCTTCGTCCAGGAGGACGTTCCGATGCCGGCTCCTGCCTGAAATTGATTGCCGAGCGGATTCCCAAACGGTCTTTGGTACTGGTCTTTTCCGATTATTTTGATACCGATCCGGATTTTCTCAAGGCGTTGGACCATCTCCATTTTAAAAATTGTGAAGTTGTTATGCTTCAGGTGCTCAATGATAATGAACTGCACTTTCCGTATAAGGGGCTGATAGAGTTTGAGGATTTGGAGACTGGAGATACTGTCGATCTGGAGGCGGATTCCTGCCGTGAATATTTTCTGCGGTCACTGGCGGAATATAACCGCCGGATCAAGGATTTTTGCGATTGCCGCCGAATCGCGTTTGAGACTTTAACTTCCTCAACTCCGTTTGAACGAGCGCTCGCGGTCTATTTCGCCAAAAGGGAGGGTATGTTCTGATGGATTTCGGCAGAATGATCTTTCTCTGGGGACTGTTGGCAGTGCCGTTGCCGCTGTTGCTCCATCTCTTTTTCAAGCGCCGCAAACAGCGTGTCAAGTTTTCGACTCTGCTTTTTTTTCTGCGTCGCGAACGTTATTTCGCCTATCGCCGCCGCCTGCTCGAACTTCTGCTGCTGGCGTTGCGGATACTGGCGGTATTGTTGTTGGTGTTTGCCCTGTCGCGGATGTTTTTTAAGCGTTTTACCTTCATTGCCGGGGCAAAGACCGAGGCGGTGATTGTGCTTGACGATTCGATGTCGATGCAGCGGCGTCTTGCTTCCGGTGGAACCGCTTTCGATATGGCATTGAAAAAGGCCGAAGATATTCTTGATTCGCTGTCCGGCGACGATAATGTGGCGCTGGTGTTTGTTTCCGGCAAAACTGGTGCTGATCTTACCGGTGATAAAAACACGGTACTGCAACAATTGCGTCAGTCGTCGGTTACCGCTGCTGCCGGTTCGATTACGGCGGCGGTACAGAGTGCTATCGAGCAGTTGCGGCAGGCGCCAGGAACCAACCGGGAGATCTATCTGATTTCCGATTTTCAGCGGACAGCCGCGCCTTCACATCCGATTGCCCTCAGTGAATTAAAGAATTCGCGGCTTTTCTGTCTGCCGTTACGAGGTTCTGACTCCAACGTGTCGGTTGAACTGCCGCCGCCTGGTCTTGCTCCGGTGATTGTCGGACGCGCGGTCAATATCCCTTTCAAACTGATAAATCACGGTCAGACTGATCGAGAAGTAAAAGTGGAACTGGAGGTAGACGGCGTGACAATACAGTCCCGTAATGTTATCGTTGCCTCCGAAAGTGCGGTGTCCGACGCGTTTTCATGGCCGCCGCAGCGGAGTGGCAGGATCAATGGCTATGTGCATATTGACGACGATAGTGTGGCTCTGGACAACCGTGCTGCATTTACCTGTGACGTTTCCGGCGACGTCCGTGCGGTGATGGTTCATGACGGTACGCCGCGCGATGCTGATCCGTTTTTCTATCTGCGTCATGCGATTGACCCGGAACAAGATAGGCATCTCTATGGCATTGCGGCAATTACGGTTCCTCTTGAACGTTTCAGCGCGGCTTCGCTCAAGGATGCGACAATCCTTTTCTGGGCGGCGGACGGAAGACTTTCAGCTTCTGCGGCCTCTGCGATTAAAGAATTTCTTGACACCGGCGGGACTCTAATCTCGCTGCCGCGGACACCGGCTGCCGTACCAGATTTCAATGCCTTGTGCAGCGCATATGGATTCCGTCTGGTCAATCCATACCGCCAGCCGGAGGAACGCTCTGCCTGCGGGCTGCGTTTCCTGCCGCCGTTGGCGGGGTTCAATGAAATGTTGCAGTTGAATCTGCTTAAGTGGCGTCGAATGGCACCGCTGAATCCGGGCAATAGTGGTCGGGTGCTGGCGGAAAGTGGTGGAGTTGCGTTAATTGTTGAACAATTGATTGGGTGTGGGCGATGGATCGCGCTGGGCTTTGATCTTCGCCGGGGTTGTTCCGACTGGCCGTTGCTGAAGTCGTTTCCGGTCATGGCCGTAGCGCTGGTTAACTATGCAGCCGGAACCCGGGATGTAATTGTAAACCTTACCTGCGGCGGGAAGATGGAACTTAAAGGAAAAAAAATTGCTTTTCAAGATTACGCCGGACACCGCGGGGATCTGCCGGTTGTCAATGGTATGGCGACTTGGTCGGAAACCTGGCTGCCGGGGGTGACTACTTTTGACGGGGCAGACGTCAGGGCGGTGGTGTTGCGGACCTCCGCCCCGGAAAGTGATCTGCGTCTGGCAGATGATAGCGTGATAAAGGATTCTTTTGATGCTTCGGTTACGCTTCTTGATCCCGGCGAGGAAATTGCCGGACAAGTCGTGGCGTTGCGTCAGGGTACCGAGCTTACCGGTTTGCTGCTGTCGCTGCTGCTGGTGGTGTTGACGGTGGAATATCTGTTGGGGGCTGACGGTGGCATGTTGCGCCGGGCGGTGAAAAAAATATTCAGTCATGACCGGGAGGCAAAATGATGATCCGGTTTTATCCTCTGTTGCCGCTATGGCTGGTTGTTTCCGTCGGAATATTGTCGCTCTGGCTGGTCTGCTGGGCGACCCGGAATGCCTTTGATCTGGATTCGCGCCGGAAGAATCTGCTGGGCGCATTTCGTCTGTTCGCGGTAGCGACGGTATTGTTGATGATGTTGTGTCCCGGCGTGGTTATCCGTGAACAGAACCGTCAGCGTTCCAACGTGGCAGTCCTGCTGGATTGTTCCGGGTCGATGCAGACAGCCGACGTTGGGCATGATACTACCCGCCTTGAAGCTGCGGCAAAGACGCTGGAGAAGTTGCGCGACAGCGATTTCAGCGGTTGCAAACTGCATTTTTACCAATTCAACAGTCAAACTGTACCGCTTAAAAACGGCGGTGACCTGACGCTGCTGCACGGGTTTGGCGATACCGATCTGCGGCGCGCTTTCGCCGCAGTTGACCGAGATATAGGTTTTTCCCGTACCGCTGCCGTGATTGTGCTGTCCGATGGTTTGGACCACTCCGGTTTCAGCGGAGCAACGTCCGGCTTGCCGGTGTTTGCCGTACGTTGTGGGACCGCGCTGACCGAGGCGCCGGATCTGAGGATCGATGCCTTTCGCCAGCCCGAAGCCCTGTCGGTCAATGAGGAGATGAGCTTGGAAGTACCGGTGGCTTTGTCCGGTTATCCCGCCGGAGCGGAGGCATTGCTGGAGATGACTGTTGACGGCGAGAAGATTCGTACCGAAACATTAAACTTGAAAGCCGGCGGTACCGGAACGGTCAATCTTCGCCATATATTTAAGACCCCTGGCATCCATGAGATAAAACTTAGTTTGAATCGGCTTGCGGACGAGGCTGGTTATCTCAATAATGAACGGGAGATAATGGTGGAAGTAGTGGATAACCGGAAACGGGTTGCGGCCTATTTTCCGGTATTGACCAATAGTTTTCGTCCTCTGGTACGGCAGTTGAGCAGTTGCGGACGGAAGTTTTCCGCGGTCTATCGGGTCAATGCCGGGACATGCCGGGTCATAGGCAGTGATCCCGACCCTGTTTTCGAGCGAGGATTGCCGCCTCGTGCCGACGCCATGAAGCATATTGATCTGCTGGTGCTGGGAGCCCATCGCGACGGACTTCTTACCCCGGCGGAACAGAGCGTTATCGAGCAGTATGTCACCGGTGGCGGGAATCTGGTTATGCTCGGCGGTACCGAATCTTTCGGAAAGATTTCCGCAGCGTCGCCACTTTACCGTTTGATGCCGGTACGATCGGACCGCATCGATTTTATTTCCGGTGATTTTGCCGTAAAAGTACCTGAAAACGCTATAAACGCCTTTTCCGAACGTATGGCCGAATTGTGTGGAAGCAGTGCGGTTTTGCGGGGAATCAACCGGGTGACCGCAGTTCGAGAAGGAGCCGAAGTGTTACTTTGGGCGGAACAGGCCGGGAGCCGTTACCCGCTGGCTGCGGCAGTGAGTTATGGCCGTGGCCGGGTGATTGCGGTATTGACCAATTCACTGCATCTGTGGGGACGGGGCAATGAGCGTGACACTAATTTCGGCACTTTCTGGGAACAGATGATAGCTTATGCTGGAAACAGCCGCGATGAATTGCTTAAAATTTCCCTGAATACCGCCAATCCCGCTGCTGATGAGTGTTTGCAGCTGACGGTGGCTGTCGATCTGCCGCCGCAGGAGCTTGCCGATCCGTCGTTTGAGTTGACCGCTGCTCTCTATCCGGCCGGGACAAGTACTGTGGCGCAACGGCGGAATCCGGTCCGTCAGGGGCAGATCTTTACCGCCGGATTCGGACCGTTAAAAACCGGACGCTATGTACTGGAGGTAGGTTGCCGGAGCAGTGGGCGCGAATGGTATCGACGTTACCGCGTGGTAAATGTCGGAAACGATCCGGCGGAACTTTCTGAGCTGAAGGTATCCGATGAAAATTTTTTCAAATATTGCACGGCCGGCCGGATCTATTCTCCGGAAGACGTCGGGACGATGACCGCCGACGTTCTGCGTGTGATCCGTAAGAACGATATTCAACGTGAATGGTATCCGGTGTTTGAAACACCATGGTTTTTTGCCGCCGTACTGCTTCCGTTGTTGGCTGGATGGTATCTGCGGCGGCGGTTTAATCTTTTTTAGGAGGAAACAATGCGAAAATGGTTGATGACAATACTTATGGCTCTGGCCATCAACGGCTTGGCCGATCCGGTGGAGATTACCATGTCCGATGGTTCCCGCCTGCGCGGTGATTTAAAGATCATGGGGGCAAAACCGTTGATTATTGTTTCGGAAATGACTGCCGGAAAAAGATTTACGCGCCAGCGTAAGTTCAATCTTGCCGATCTGTCATGCATCGTTCACAGCATCGAATCCCAGGAGATGAATCGTCCGTGGATGTACAAGGAGGCGGGAAAAACTGACAAAGTTTATGGTGAAGGAACCTATCCGTTCGTGAACTTTCTCACTGAGCTGCATCTGGTCAACGGAGAGGTTTGCCGGGGACACATCATTTCCCTGCCGCTGGTATTTGAGGGTAACGGATCGAGCAAGTTGTTTCTCAACCGCCAGCTCAAGGGGGAAGTCGGGCAGTCTTTCGCCGACCTGATCTATCCGGTCCGTATTGATTTCAAGCGTCCGGATCTGAAGCGCGGTGATTCTATTGGCGGTGAGATAAAAGGTTTCGGCAAGGTGTTGCAGGTAAGTGCGTTGGATAACCGTCGCGGCGTTATCGTTCCGGCGACGCT
>QKAL01000076.1 GCA_003246475.1 Lentisphaerota bacterium | reverse complement strand
GTTCTGCGGCGAAGGCAGTGGCAAGAATGGCTGATCTTTCATGTCAAATGCGGAAATATTTAAAAAATATGACTGGCAAAGAATGTTTTTGGTGATACTTTATCCGGTGATATTGAGTTTTTATGAATAGGGAATTTTTAAGGGGATTTGCATGAAAAAAACTATTCTTTGCATTGGTGCCGGATATGTAGGTGGACCGACGATGGCGGTAATTGCCGATCGTTGTCCCGATTACAAGGTGATTGTTGTCGATAAGAATGAGGCGCGTATTGCAGCTTGGAAGTCCGAAAATCTGCCCATTTATGAGCCTGGTCTGGATGATGTGGTAAAACGTGCCCGCGGTCGCAATCTGTTTTTTTCAACCGACGTTGCCGCCGGGATTTATGAGGCCGATATTATTTTTGTCAGCGTAAACACTCCGACCAAGATGTTTGGTGCGGGGGCGGGTAAGGCCGCCGACCTGCAATACTGGGAAAAGACCGCCCGTGACATCATTGAAAACTCTGACCGGGGCAAGATTGTAGTTGAAAAGAGTACACTTCCGGTACGGACCGCTGAAGCAATGCAGCGGATTTTGGATTCGAATCCAAAAAATCTGCATTTTGAAGTTTTGTCCAATCCGGAATTCATGGCGGAAGGTACTGCCGTTGATGACCTGCAAAATCCGGATCGCGTGCTGATCGGGGCGATGGAAACTCCCAGTGGACAGAAGGCGTTGCAGGATCTGGTCGACATCTACTCTCACTGGGTGCCGCGTGAAAAGATCAAGACGGCTAATGTCTGGAGCAGCGAGTTGACCAAGCTGGTATCCAATGCCATGCTGGCACAGCGCATCTCTTCAGTCAACAGTATTTCCGCACTATGCGAAAAGACCGATGCAAATATTCTGGAAGTGTCTGATGCAATGGGCATGGATAAGCGTATCGGCAGCCGTTTCCTCCGCGCCAGCGTCGGTTTCGGCGGTTCCTGCTTTAAAAAAGATATTCTCAATCTGGTGTATCTGTGCGAACATTATGGTTTGCCGGAGGTTGCCAGTTACTGGGAACAAGTCGTGCTGATGAACGACTATCAGGAAGCTCGTTTTGTGGAGAAGATCATCCGCAATATGTTCAATACGGTGGCGGGGAAGCGAATTGCATTGTTCGGGTTCGCGTTTAAGGCGGATACGGGTGACACCCGCGAGTCTCCGGCGATTTACGTCAGCCAGCTGTTGCTGGAGGAACGGGCTCATCTGGCAATTTTTGACCCCAAGGCGTTGGATAATGCCCGCGTTGACCTGAAGGATGAACAGGGGCATATTGAATATATTGACGATCCGTATGAAGCGGCTAAAGGTGCGCACGCCATAGCTGTTCTGACCGAATGGAAAGAGTTTGCCGCCTATGATTATCAGAAGCTGTTTGACCTCATGGAAAAACCGGCATTCATCTTTGACGGTCGTAATATTCTCGATCACCAAAAATTACATGGTATCGGCTTTAACGTGTTCCCCATCGGACAGAAGGCCCTTACCCATCTGTAATTGTAAATTTTAAACAGCAGCCGGAATACATTATGTTTCCGGCCTGGGTTTGGAAAATGATTGCGCTTATTGATTATGGCATGGGAAATTTGTTAAGCGTCTACAAGGCGCTGGAGCATGTTGGCGGCAATGTCGAAATGGTTGAAAAACCGGCGGATATTGTCCGAGCCGACGGAGTTATACTTCCCGGCGTTGGAAATTTTGGCGACGGCATGGAGCATTTGCAGTCTCGAGGCCTTGCGGATGCGGTTCATCAGGCAATCCGGAGGGGGAAGCCCTTTCTCGGTATTTGTCTGGGGATGCAGATGTTGATGGAAAGCAGTGAAGAGGCTCCGGGAGTGGAGGGACTTGGCGTGTTTAAAGGTCAAGTGGTTCGCTTTCCGAAAGGAACGGAGAAGGTTCCGCATATGGGCTGGAATTCGATTTCAGTCCGGCAGTCTTGTCCTTGCCTGGCAAATGTCAGAGATAACAGTTTTTTTTACTTTGTCCATTCATATTATGTGCGTACTGACGATCCGTCTGTGGTGGCGGCGTCGTGTACATATATTGTCGATTTTGCCGCGGCTCTGGGGCAGGGCAATGTCTTTGCCACGCAATTTCACCCGGAAAAGAGTCAGAACAGCGGATTGGCGATATTGAAAAGTTTTGTCGATCTGGTTGGCGATGGTTCGAAAAAAGCATAACGTCAATGCGGATGGCCGGCTGGTAGATGAACTGTATCGCCGTCTGTTTGTGATTTACGGAGAATGTCATTGTACACTGCATTATCGCACACCGCATGAGTTGCTGGTTGCAACTATTCTGTCGGCACAGTGTACTGACAAGCGGGTCAATGAAGTGACACCGGCTCTTTTTGAAAAGTATGGGGATGTCGCGGCATTTGCCGAGGCGGATCGCGAGGAATTGGAAAGCATAATCCGTCCGGTTGGTTTTTTTCGCAATAAAGCGGAAAGTATAATTGGAGCTAGTCGGGAGATTGTGGCGCGATATGGCGGCATGGTTCCGGCTACGATGGATGAGTTGGTGACGTTACCCGGGATTGGCAGAAAGACCGCCAATGTGA
This sequence comes from Lentisphaerota bacterium, assembly GCA_003246475.1. Lineage (GTDB taxonomy): Bacteria > Verrucomicrobiota > Lentisphaeria > Victivallales > SZUA-371 > SZUA-371. The sequence continues at coordinate 97 of QKAL01000076.1, read as the reverse complement.
TATTAGGAGATGCGTTCAAAGTCCCCGGGTTTCCGGTGGATACGCATGTCAACCGGGTGCTGAACCGGATCGGGATTGCCGGGTCCGAGGTGCCGGA
>QKAL01000297.1 GCA_003246475.1 Lentisphaerota bacterium | reverse complement strand
GGTTTCGGTAACGCCGGCGCAGGTGACGTTGCAATCAACAAATGATTTTTTCAACGGGATTGAGGCTTTGAATGGGCAATCGAAGATAGGGACCCAGCCTGCGGGGGTCTGTCGGTTGATCTCGATAAGTTCCCCCTGCATGTTCTTCATCCAGCCGGCGGCACGGGCAGTAATAAGGTAACTGGTGGACGTAAATTGATAATCCTTGCGTGATCCGAGGTTGTGTCGCGGATCGTAGGTGTATGGTACGTAACGGTTATTGAAACTGTCGGGCAGGCGTGCCTCCATGGTGAACTCATATTCACGCTCGGAGATCCTGTTACTTTCTATTGAGGTGACGACGAAGCCTTCTTCTGCCCATTCGGCGGCGGAAAGCCCGATCTTAAGGTTGAATTCGGAGCGGGAATCGGCGTCTACCTGCCAGCGTCCGGAATATGAGACTGTGCTTTGCGGATTGCCGGAGATGTCATAGCCGTTAAATTCGACATTGCGACGGATATCGATCATCCGGACGCTGATATGGCGTGCCTCGACCGAAACATGGAAACCCAGTTTCCCGATGGGGGCGCAATCGACAGAGGAGATAAAATAACCGCTGCCGGCCCATTCGGATGCATCAAGGTTGACATCATGTGAGGCGAGAAAACCTCCGATGGCATCGGACGCGACCCTCCATTTGGCTTTTCTGATATTTTCCAAATTCTTGTTTTTGGCGAAGGATGGCGGTTCGATCATCAATACGGACATATCCCGTGCCTGGATTGCGACCTCGTAGACCTTGCCGCCGACGTGCGAACAGTCTACCGATGAGCAGTAATAGAGTTCTCCGGCGAGTTGTATGCTGTCGCCCGCGGCCGGGAGGAAGCCCTCAAGGCTGTCGGCGTGTACGCGCCATCGGAGTTTTTTTTCCTTTTCTCCGGAGGAGTTTATTTTCAGTTCCGGTTCATCCAGCAGTGTTGCTTCGATGTTTTTGGCGATTCCGGAAAACTCGATTTCGTAGCGGCAGCGCGATACGGCATTGAATTTTATTGCGGTGACCACATGGCCCTCGTCAAGGGAGAAATTCTTTGAGTCGTTGGTCGGAACCCGCCAGGGGTCTCCTGGGCTACCGGCCCAGGTTTTTACCTGCGCGGCGAAAGTTTCCCAGGATTCGAGTGGATTGTCGTCGGGCATGAGATGCCAGACTGCGGAACGGGTGATGACCCCGCGAGCGTCAATATTGAAGTCGAGATTGTCATAATGCATAATCTGCATGGCAAAAGCTCCTTTTGCTGGTTAAAAAGCACGGTTACAGTAAAGAAGAAATGTCAACCGCAGGGAAAAACTTTAAAGGTGATTTGAACTGATGCGGTTTTCGGACTATCTTACCATGAACAGCTATCATATAAATGGGGTTAATAATGTCTTGTGACAATCGTATTGTGATTACGGGAATAGGTTTGACGGCGCCAAACGGCAACAGTTATGAGGAATTTCGCCATAATCTGCTGCACGGCGTTTCAGGTATTGCCAATATTGAAATGCGTTATATGGGAACGGTTCCGGCGGGGATCTGCGATTTTGAGGCTACCCGCTACCAGAACCGGCGTGACATCCGGAACGGGACCCGGGCCGGGTCGATTTCTATTTATTGTGCCAACGAGGCCATGAAGGATGCCGGAATTGTCGTCGATGACGCCAATCGGGACCGGATCGGTGTCTATGTGGGGACGACCGAACATGGCAACGTGGAAACTGAAAACGAAATCTTCAACATCAGTCAGTTCAACTACGATATTAAATACTGGACGCACCATCACAATCCGCGGACGGTGGCTAATAACCCGGCGGGTGAAGTGACTATCAATATGGGGATCACGGGGCCGCATTACTGTATCGGCGCGGCTTGCGCGGCGGGGAATGCCGGGGTGATTCAGGGCGTACAGCAGCTCTTGCTGGGTGAAGTGGATATTGCCATATGCGGCGGTGTTTCGGAAAGTCCCGGTACTTTCGGAATCTTTGCCGGTTTCAAGAGCCAGGGGGCTCTGGCGGAAAATACCGACCCGGCCAAAGCCAGCCGCCCGCTGGACAGCGACCGTAATGGAATCGTTATTTCCGAAGGGGGTTGCCTCTACGTGCTGGAGCGGCTGGGCGATGCCATAAAACGCAATGCGCGGATATATGCCGAGATTGCCGGATATGCGATCAATTCGGATGCGACCAATGCGGTGTTGCCGAACGAAGAACGTCAGGCAGAGTGCATGCTCAAGGCGTTGCGCCGGGCTGGTATGACAATTGCCGATATCGATATTGTCAATACCCACGCGACCGGAACTAAGATGGGCGATGCTCAGGAAATGAATGCGTTACGCAAGGTTCTGGCTGGAGATGGAAAACGTCCTTATATCAACAATACCAAAGGTTTTATCGGGCATGCGATGGGTGCGGCAGGCGCTCTGGAGCTGGCCGGGAATCTGCCGTCGCTGGTCGACGGGATTGTGCATCCCTGTATGAATCTGGATCAGTTGGACCCGGATTGCGCGGTTGACAACATTGTGGAAAAGACTCCTCTGCAGACCGAAGGGATCAATACCATCCTCAACACCTCATTCGGAATGGTCGGCATCAATTCGGTTCTGATCGTGAAAAAATACGTAAAATAGGGTAATTCTGATGACGGCGGCGGAAATCATCGTTTCGGTTCAACATGATATGGAAGC
>QKAL01000014.1 GCA_003246475.1 Lentisphaerota bacterium | reverse complement strand
CTCTCTCAAAAGATTGGACATGACCATCAACCATCAACCATCACCGCATTAACGCGTTTATTATGTCGAGGAGCTGCCGCAAATTTCGAATTACTGTCTGTCCCATGATAGAAGTTGAACAATAACGCCCATGCATCGCCACAATATCCATCCAGTTTCAACAGTTTCTGACTTGTGGTCCTGACTTGAGTTGCAAGGTAAAAATTATTATTCCACACTGCGGCATATGAAGTTGCCGTCTCATTATCAGCCGCGTTAGATGAAGTACACCAGAAAACTTTATTTTGTCGCCAATCATCATACTGCCAATTACTTCGACCACCGATATATTGCTTTATAAAATTTGGCCAGAACCGGGCATAATCCCCTGAAATTCCCGTGGGGTAATAATCCTGATAATGGGGAACACCATAACCTTTGTTATCGTCTATATAAAACGTGGAAGCGGTTCCTATCTGCTTCAAATTACTTTTACAATTTATGCCCCTTGCGTGTTCCCTTGCTTTACTTAATGCGGGCAACAGCATCGCCGCCAATATGGCGATGATAGCTATAACCACCAATAACTCAATAAGCGTAAAACCGGATACTTGCTTGAAGTTTCTTTTCATAATGTTTCCTCATTATTTAATATTTAAAGGCAATGTTGTGTCTCTGACTACAAGGCTGCAGCGAAAAATTTCGCTTTCGCCAATTTTACGCTGCCGGAGAAGATCTATCAACATACGAACCGCGGCTGCGCCCATTTTCTGAGTCGGCTGCCGGATCACGGTTACCGGAGTTTCCAGATTATCAAGCTCGCCCCATTCTTCAAAAGAGATAATGGAACAATCATCAGGAACCCGGAACTTCATTTTGCGAAATTCCATCAACATTTTCCGGGACAGAGTACTGTTGGTGGAAAATATCGCGGTAGGAGGTTGCTCCATATTCACCAGCTCGGCCGCCGTCGCCGTTACGGAATCATCAATATTGACATAACCCTTCCGCCACACCTCCGCCGGATCGCTCCCCATTTCCTTGACTACCGACAAAAAACCTTCAATACGCAAACGTTGACAGATATCCTTCTCACTGGCGGAAATAATACCGAAGCGACGATGACCAAGACTCCAGAAATAGGTAGCCGCATCACGCCCGGCATGATAGCTGTCACTGCAAATGGAATGCCTGAAAGTCATCTCGGTATTTCCGACGAACACTACCGGAATATCCAGCCGGCTCAAATGCGACGACAGTTCGTATAACTGACTGAACTCCTGAATAATCAGCCCCTTCAAACCATAGCGATCAATTATTTCGCGAATATATTGATACGACAACCTGCCCGGCGTCATCGGTATGATCTGCGCTATCATGCCCTCATTGGTAAGCATTTCCATTATCCCGGTCAGCAACGCGGCGGTGTAATCCTGCAACAGAAAATCACGATAGGAAAACATGACGATGCCGACACATTCGGGAACCGGGCTGTTGAAATTGGCGTTAAAGCCCATCTCTTCCATAATCCGTTCCACCGTCTTTACCGCCGCCGTACTATGTCCGCCTTTGCCGTTGAGAATCCGCGATACCATCGCCGTACTCAGCCCGGATCGTTCGGCCACTTCCTTGATTTTCGCTACCATCATCCACTCCATTGTTGCTTTCTATATTAATTATAATGCAAGCTGATGTAAAAATCAATAAAGATATTACAGAAATATTACATTATTTTTACATAACGCTTCCTGCCCACTTCAAAGTTGTTTTTTATGTTTTTTTAATGTTTTATTATTGCTTTTTTAACGTCTTAAATATATAATCATATCAAAGACTAAAAGCGGAGTCGTGATAAAATGGATTTATTGACCTTAGATTCGGAAGTAACCAAATCGCAACAAAGCCTACTCCAGACATGGAATCGCAAACTATTGCAGCAGGATTGGAAGCCGGGAGAGTTTCTCGGTAGCGACTTGGCTCTTTCTGAACAATTCGGTGTATCCCGTACTGTGGTTCGTGGGGCATTGGACATTTTGGAGCGTGCCGGCTGTATTCGTCGCATTCCCCGCCGGGGAATTGTGCTTGAACGTGGTTTCTTTTTGGAACAGCGGGAAGAAAAGAAAGTATTGGAGGATTTATTATTCATCCGCTGGGCAGACGACGCATTAAGCATCGACATTCTTACCGGACTAACCCGGCAAGCGGAATCATGCGGATTCAATTTAATTCAGGGAATGGCACATCAGAACGACAAAGCCTTTATCGAGATGCTCGATCATCTGCCGGAAAATTGCCATAACGTGGCGCTGATTCCAATGGAAATACCAACGGTCGTCGACGCCATGTGCCGGGTTCAGGAACGCGGCATACGCATCATTCAGATTGATCGCTATATCGAAGGCTTCCCAGCCCCGTCAATTATGTTCGACAACTATCAGGGTGGCATAATGGCGACCCGTCATCTGCTGTCGCGTCACGACGGACCGGTCTTTTTCTTCGGCTGCCTCAATCCGTTAAGTTCGCGGAAACGTCATCAAGGTTGGCACGACGCCATGTACGAAGCCGGATTCAACGATATAAAACAATATATAATACCCATGCGCGACGATAGTCGGATGGAGTTGATTACTGCCGAAGAATATTTCAAGCAACGTCGCGGCTGTCTCATCGATTTCCTCAAACAACAACAGTTTCCGATCAGTATTTTCGCAATGGGCGACGCCTGGGCGCGTCAGGTCTACGATATTGCGCCTGAACTTGGGCTTGAAATCGGCAGAGATATTTTTTTGGTTGGTTACGACAACCTCGACTTGTGCGACCGCCTCTCTCCATCCCTAACCAGTATCTCAGTCCCTCGCGTACAATTAGGCATGGAGGCAATAAAATTATTATCCGAAATCCCTCGTAATGTCACCGGTTATTGCCGAATGCTCCCTGTAGAACTCAAAGAAAGACAATCGTCATAGATATACAAACCCAATAATAGGAGGCGAGAAATGAGAAAAATCATCGTCAAAACAAAAATTTTCACACTAATAGAACTTCTCGTGGTTATTGCAATCATTGCAATTCTGGCCGCAATGCTGCTCCCGGCATTGTCAACTGCAAAGGAGGTGGCAAAAGGGGCCAGTTGCGCCAGTCAGCAAAAACAACTGGGATTGAGATTTTTTTTGTATGCAAATGATTATCAAGACTTCATGCCGTGCGGCTTTATCGGGACAGAAGCATGGGCGCTGGAAGCAGATGACGGCAATACGGTTCAACTCAATCCTGCCTGGATGACCCTCCTCGGCAACAAAGGCACGAAAGTAACAAAACTCATCATCTGTCCGTCATCACAGGAAGTCAACAGTCCCGGACACGGATGGTGTACCAACTATGGCTACAACTCACTTTTCGGCTGGGATTACGGTGACGGGATGCTCGGCAAATGGCGGAGGCTGTCCAAATCATCACGTCCATCTGATTGTGCCGTCCTTGCCGACCTGAACATGTACAACGTATCGAACCCGACGGTTCGTTCCTCGTATATAACCCTAGGACGTGGCAGTATTCCCGATCCCCGGCATCGAAAGGGTTGGAACGTGCTGGCTGCCGATGGGCACGTAAAGGCAGATAAATGGAGTTCATGGTATGGCGATTACATACCGAAAACCACAGAAGCGAATCAGTTCTACTTCTGGAGCAGCACCTTCCCGCAATTCGGCTGGAACTCCCCGACTGATTTCTGGAAATAGTCCGTACACAAATTAAGACCGAAAGGATTGACCTCGATGAACAAAGCATTTTTTATAACCGTTATGACGTTGCTTACCATTTTGACAAGTACGGTTTCGGCGGCTACAGCCGCAAAAACAGAATCGCTGGCATCGCTGATACGCCCCGGCATGCAAAGGCTTGAACTGCCTGAAGGAACTTTCCTTCTCGGCCCGCAAACGCTTAAGCTGCCGAAAAATTTCGTGCTGACCGGACAAGGCAAAAATACCGTCATCGACATTGCCCCCGGAACCGAAAAGGCGCTGGACATCGGCGAAGGATGCCGAATATCCAACCTGTTTATTCGTGCCGACCGGGCCAAGTTCGACCCGGCCACCCCGGCGCTTCTGCTCTATGCCCGAGGCGATGGCATTATCATCGAAAACCTGACCATTCACGACAGTCCCCGTACGGCGATCACCGCAGACCACGCCACCAACTCGGTAATCCGCAACAATACCATTGTCAATTCTACAACCGCAATCAGTCTGGTCTTTTCCGATGACGTGGAAATTTCCGGTAATACAGTGCGAAACGCGAAAGTTCACGGCATCCAGTTCTGGGGCAATGAAAACGATTTCTCCAGAATGGCGTCGCAAAACATCAAGATCACCGGAAATACCGTTGTCGACGGCGGCAATGGCGCAATCTGGGGAACCGGCGCACGCGGAGTTATCATGGCAAACAACGTCATCGACGGGGCTGAAGACGTCGGTCTTGATCTGGAATGGTGTATGGATTCGGTTATCGTCGGCAATACGGTTCGCCGGGCAAAGAACGCCGGTATTGCCCTGTTCCTATCTTGCGAAAACGTTGCCATCACCGGCAATTCAATCCTCAACGACCACCCTATCACCGAAAAGGACAAGAAAGAATCATATTGGGTCCGTTCCGGGATCTGGCTAACTACCGAAAATACCAAGTTATTTCCCGGTGATAAAGGACATCGCAATATCGTCATCACCGGAAACAGCATCACTTGTGCGGCTGGCGAACGCCGTGCCATCTGGATTGCCGGACACCACATCGTCATGCAAGGCAATGCGCTACGTAGCGGCTCCATCTGGGCATTCGGCGAACACAATATTCCACTAAAAAATCTCGGTACAGCCGACCAGATATTCAATTCCGATACAATGCCGACAGTTCCGGCATCAAAACTCGGGCATAAATTCGTTTATCCCGGCAATCTACTGCATAATCCAGAGTTCGAGGAAGGCATGACTGACTGGAGCTGGCAACCGGGTAAAACCAAGGCTATAGCGCAAGTAGTCAGCAGTGAAAAACATGGGGGAGACCATGCTCTGCTCCTGAGCAACCCGGCGGGAAAACCGGTACAGTTGTTCCAGACCGTTCATAATCTGCAACCTAATACCCTCTACAAAGTCAGTTTGTGGTGCAAGGGCCAGAAGGTTTCAGATTGCTGGTTCGGCGGCGGTAAGGACTGGAAAAAACGCGAGGTTATTTCCAACGGTTCCTATGACTGGCGAGAACTCTCGACCAGCATCATCACCGGCCCGGATGAAACCAGTTACGATTTCATGATCATTTCGGATGGTCCTACTGAAAAACTCATCATCGACGACATACGGTTTGCCAGGGAATAATATTTTTTCCGACCGTAAACACCTTACAACGGGCAATGTGGGTCTAACGCTAGAGAAGGCCAAAGTGGAGAATAGGTGTCCTTGTCCGAAGTCGCATGGATGCGGGCCTGGACACCTTTCTACAACAAATGACCATGACGCAGGAACAGCCTTGTTTCTCTCATAAAAAAAACAGCCATGCCCGTATCAAATGCGGACATGGCTGCGTTTGTAATCGTCAAGAAAACCGGAGATCAGAAGATGTTCTTAATGCTGTCAAGCACCTTGGAACCTTCCTCCTTGGTCTTATCCAATACATCCTTAGAGGTCTTGTCGATCTGATCAAAGGCCTCTGGCAGTTTAACCCCGGCAGCGGAATTTTTGACCGCGAGAACAATATCCTTGAAAAGCGTATCGTAGATCTCTTCCATAACCTGTTCCGGCGAAGAATCGTCGCCGCCGATATCAGTCATCTCGATATCGGGAAGCGGAATGGTGATATTCTGATCGGCGAGCAATTTGCTGGTAATGGTGATCTTACAGTTAGTCATACGGAAAAGCTTGATCATAACAGTCTTTTTCGACTTCTTCTCTTCCGGCTGCTTCGTTTCTTTGGTCTCCGTCGTCTCCGCCTTCTCTGCAGTCTCAGAAGCCTTCGTTTTCTTTTCAATATTCTTCTTGATGTCCGAAAGATTGTTATCGCCGGTTAATTGCGGTTCGAAATCAACCATTGCGCCATCAATAAGTATCTCATTTATCACAATTTTATCGGACATCAGCGATTCACGCTGGACCGATGCCTGCAACATGGTCAGATCAAAGGCATTGGGATTTTTATAACCTGACGGATTCCCCACGGAAAACTTTTCCAGCACAACTTTGGGCCGCAGGATTGAGATAGACACTTTTTCAAGCTGAACCTTGGTTCCGGTCATTTCCGAGCCAAAAACCGTTACACTTTTCTGAACGATTGAGTCCAGGTAGAAGATCACTGCAGAAAAGGCGACAATCGCCAAAACAACACCAATCCCAGCCACCCAAGCCAACACTTTTAAAGTCTTTTTCATTGCTTTCTTCATATTTCCCCCTTTTGTATGGAAAATTATATTATGGTTAACGTAATTTCAAAGTAGAAAGACCAATCAACGCAAAGATCCCGGCCAATATCCAAAACCTGACTACAATCTGGGTTTCAGTCCACCCTTTTCGCTCAAAGTGGTGGTGAATCGGTGTACAAAGGAAAACCCTCTTCCCGGTAAGTTTAAAACTTGCCACCTGAATTATCACCGAAGCCGCCTCCATCACAAACACACCGCCAACTATAATCAAAACCACCTCCTGGCGAACCAGCACTGCGATCAGGCCGATAGTCCCGCCCAGAGCCAGGCTACCGGTATCCCCCATGAACATCGATGCCGGATGGCAGTTATGCCAGAGAAAACCGATACAAGCGCCGCTGATTGCGGCAGCGAAAACCACCACTTCGCCCACACCGGAAATAAAAGGTATATTCAGGTAACCGGAAAAAATCTTGTGTCCACACAAATAGGCAATCGCCGCATAGGTGAGACTGCAGAAAATCGTACTTCCAACCGCCAGACCATCCTTACCGTCGGTAAGGTTGACTGCGTTGGATGAACCGACCACCACGAATACGGCAAACACCAGCATCAACCAGGTATAACCACGCATGGAAATCGGGTCCTGAACAAACGGCACGATCAGGCTGTCAAGCAGTCCGGAAGTCTCCGGCAACCGTCTTAAGATCATAATCGCCACAACTGCAATAAGGATCTGAAAAAACATTTTCAGTTTGGCGGGTATTCCCCCCCGGTCACGAAAGGCAACCTTGATATAATCATCAATAAACCCCAGCGCCGAGTAGGCGATCAATGTCGATAGAAAAACGGCCATCAGCGGATTGGAAGGGATTGTCCAAAGCAAAGTGGAAACCGTTATGCTCAGGACAATCAGAAGACCGCCCATACTCGGAGTCTTGTCTTTATTGCGGTCGATATATTCGTCAGGGATCAAACCGTCGTGACGTCCCGGCGCCTGAGCGCGAAACTGCTTAAGAAGCTTTACCGTCACCGGCCCCAGCAGGAAACTGATGACCAATGCCGTCAGCAACGCGCCGCCTGCACGAAAAGTAAACTGATCAAAAAGACGAAAAGGACCAAATTCTTCTCTCAAAAATGACAAGTAGTACAGCATATTCCCATTCCCGTTATAAAAAACCCTTGTTGAAGTATGGGTAAATTACTGGAACATTCTTTTTTTTAAAATAGACAAAGCGAAAAAAATCAAAATATTCTTCGCAACACCGGCAATGTCCACAATACATTTAGAAATTCCGGGAAAGACTTCAAGGAGAGATACACGGGAAAAACATATTCAACCTGACACAGGCATGAAGGGGCGTTGTCGCCCCCCTGCCTCATAATTCTCACTGAGTCTATTTCATGTCAAAGCTCTGTCGGTATATGCGCCATGGCGACAGTTTACCGACCGGAACACTTTTCCCGTTGATTACCACAACCGTTTCAACTTCGGCATCAGACTGGTTCTGCAACGCCATCGACATTTTTCCATCCTCCGTCATCTCCAGCGCCGCCAGCTTGACAGCCGTCGGGAACACAGACAGGATCGAACCGGCATCCGGCAAGTCACCGGAATGCGGCGCTGTCGAAATTACCACCGGGGGCATTTCAAGCCGTAATGCCTGCATGTCGACATGCTCATGGTCGGCAGTAATCACGAAACGACATTTCAGCTCACCGATATCCGCCGCGGGGCGATCCGGATATTCTTCCGGTCCGGCAAATACGTCTGTCGCATAACGACTGCCGCGGCAAAGGGTGACTCCAAACTCCCCGTTCTGATTGTCATAACAGTAAAAAGCGTCTGACGCCAGAGCCATGATATCATTGCCCTTTCGGATTTTGACCCAGCGCCCGCCGGGAACGTCTCCGCTTTTTGTCCGGGTGACTTGCCCGCCGGGCACTTCATACACAACATCATCGCCTTCGCCCATAACCATTTTCAAACGGGTACAGCGTTCGTTCCAGACCACTCGTGCCCGGAAATCGACCGCATCGCGGTCACGATAAAGGCGGATGGTCAATTCAATCCGAGACTTCTCACCACTGAACTCCACCCACATTGAAGCCCGCTCCGGCCCGCTCTCCTGCATCCGCAGATTGGTAATGTTCCAGGTCTCAAGGCGTTTGGTAATATTGAAAGCATCCGGCTCCTCATTCATTCCACCCCATGAGCCCCATTTGTCCTCGTATACGCCAAAATCAATGCCGTCAGCACCGCCAACGGGTTTGCCATGGCGACTGATTTTCAATTTAGTATAGCCACGTTTCGCTTCTACACGATATATACCGTTAGTGATAACACCCTCTTCAGGAGCGCAAACTTCCGCCCCTACCAGATCCGCCAGTGCCGGGTTCTCCTGATAGCCGACAGAGACCTTTCGCCAGCCGAACGGCGGGATGGTCAGCGGAAACACCAGGCGTTTGCGCCAGGGGAAATTGACCATAGCCTGATGCTCGTTTTCGACAACCTGGAACGGCAGCGGCTTGAAATTGGCATCCAGCAGCTCTACCGGCACCTCGGCAACACGGTTAACATATGCCCAGATCGGACGATAATCCAGAGGTGCTTCCAATTCGACATGCCCGTTATATTCATTTGGCGTCGGATTGAAGACGACAAACGGTACGGCTTTGGGGTTGTCTCCGGAAACCGGCTTTACCGTGGTGTCAATCCGTCGAGCCAATGCATTCAAGGCGGCAAACTCTTTCTCGCGGCATTCGTGCATCACCCCGCCGACCCATTGAATCTGTTCCTCAAAGGCCCGTTCAATGCTGCTGCCGGGAAGAATATCATGGAAAGTGTTGAACAACACGCCTCGCCAAGGAGTGGTAAAATCCGTGATGGGACGCGCCAGAAACCCGTCGACCGCCATCGCGGTGTCAGACGCGCTCCGAATTGCGCCTTCCGCCAAACGATACAAATACTTGTACTTTGCCACCGAAGAATAACATCCGCGCAAGCAGAAGTTAAGTTCCCCCTGATGCGTCGGGATAAAGTCATGCCCTTTAGCAGTAATCTCTTTTTCCAGCACACCGAAAAAACGATGCAGGGTCGAAAATTCAACCGTTACTTCCGGATGCTCCTTCTGCCACTCCCGGATTTCATCCAGTTGCCGCCGCGAACTGCCGCCGCCATGATTGCCTAACCCGAAAAATACGCCGTGATTTTCCAAACCGTACTTTCCGCCCTGCTCCAGCATACTATCCAGAAGGGTTCGGATCTCATGCCGTTCACAGCCATACCAGCCGACCGGCACACGGTAACACAATATCTCGGAACCGCCCTGCCCTTTCCACCAGAACGCCGGTTTATCCAGATGTACGATGTGCTCTGCCGGACGACTGAACGCAAAGTATTTCAGACCGGAGGCGGCATAAATCTCAGGCAATCCCGCGGAATGGCCGAAAGAGTCGGCTGCCCATGCCGCAGTCACATCAAAGCCGAACTTTTCCTTGAAGTAACGTTTTCCTTCCTGAAACTGCCGCAGGAAGGTCGTTGTCGCCGGCAGATTAGTATCGGACTGAACCCAGTTGCCGCCGACAATATCCCAGCGACCTTCCTCAAAACGTTGCCGGATCTCTTCAAAAAGTTCGGGCTCGTTATCCTCAATGTGCTTATATATAGATGCTTCGCCGCGAATAAACGTAAATTCCGGATAATCGCGCATCATCTCCAGCATCGTCTTACAGGTAGTGATTCCCTCATTCATACCCTCCCTCCAGTCCCAAAGCCAGACAGGGTCAAGATGGGCATTCGCCAACATGTGTATTGTCATTTTCTTCATTCTAAAACCTCATTTATATTTAATTATAACTTTTTATATAGACGAGCATGATTCCCTGACGACCAGGCGGCACGGGATTCTCTCGTAAATCTTATTCATCTTGC
>QKAL01000133.1 GCA_003246475.1 Lentisphaerota bacterium | reverse complement strand
TTAGCGTAAGATGCCATCGACAAACCAATCTGTTTCTGATTACTGGCACAGGATATCCGCTTTGCCTTTTCACGGGCGCTATTCAAGGCCGGCAGCAACATAGCGGCAAGAATAGCTATAATAGCTATCACTACTAAAAGTTCGATTAATGTAAAACTTTTTTTCCGAGCATTCATGATTAAATCCTCTCTTCTATTTGAATGTTATTTGATAAAGAAATATCGCTCACGGAATCACGCCAAAGTAATTCCGGCACGGCATGAAAATGGAAAAACGAAAGCGGAGAATCAGCAAACAGCGTATCTATCCTCTCCATCATTCCCTGCACCATTTTTTCGGGACTGGTGTTGATCGTCGTTAACGGTGGATCGTAAAATTTACCGGCATTCAAACCGTCGTGCCCGATCACGCTGACATCATCAGGAATACGATACCCTTTATTCTTCAAAGCATTATAGGCTCCGGGAACCGAACCGTCACTGATAACAAACAAACCGGTAAAATCAAGTCCATTATTATCTAGGTACCGCGACAAAACTTCATTCGCCTTATCATCGGAAAATTCACCATTCTTCGTATCGCAGTCGATAATTTTGGCTTCCTTGCCAATCATCCGCAAAAAGTTACAGAAACCGTTCATTCTGTCCTGCTGATCTTCACAATCGGGCTCAGACAATAAAATCGCCATCTTTTCATGTCCGTTACGAACCAGTGTCGCCGCGGCTAGCGCACCAGCCTCAGCCCCATTGCCATTTACCGAAGAAATGTTCAAATCCCCGACTTCCTTACCGAACACGATCACCGGCACCGGGGCCGCTGCAATAAAGGCAATGTCCTGCACGGAGATAAAACCTCCGGCCGGGCAAACCACTATCACATCCGCATGGATGATCGGCAACTTACTGAAAATATTTTCGGTAACATTGAAGTGCTGGCAGAAGAAATTATAACGCCCATTCTCAGCACAGTATTTCTCCAGCGCTTGGATTCTTTCACTGTACGCGAACCCTCGCCAGCTGGGAACAAGCAGAATCAGATTTTTAACGTCTTTATTCCGGCTGCCTTTCACAAAAAGACCATCTTTAGGAATCTTGACGATCAATTGATCGGAAGTCATACGGTTTAATACATGCTCAACAGTCCGTTGGCTTACCGCATACCGCCGCATCAATGTCCGCACCGAATGAAAACGACTATTCGGCGACATCCGCTCGGCTTCCGTCACCAGCTCTTCATACATTATCGTTTGTTTACTCTTCTCATGCATTTTAATACACCTCATCTTGATTGTATCATACTGTATTCATACATGATTGTCAATAGGCATAAAGAATAAAATATTATCAAACAGCAATTCAGAGTCAGACAACCTATCAAATAATATTTGATGACATTCCATTGCATAATTCATCATTGGAGCCGTTAATATCATTTTCTGCTTCTAATGAAGTTATCCCCGTTTTCAGTTCTGATCTTATAGTGTTCGAGCCGATTTTACTGCACTATACCTTACAGCAATGCCTCTTAACCTACGGTGACCAATATACTTCCTTACTGCGTGGAATACCAGGGGGGCTTTTTGAGGTTATATGGATAATCGATGGTTCAATCCAATTTTTTTTGGAGGGGGTAACGAAAAACTTAGGCAGGGAAATGGTGCCGGAGGTGGGAGTCGAACCCACACAAGGTTGCCCTTACCAGATTTTGAGTCTAGCGCGTCTGCCATTTCGCCACTCCGGCGGCGGAAACAGATCTATAGTTTAACGCATATTTTAATAATTTCAAATTAAAATCTTGAAGAGTTTCAATTTTAGGCATAATTTATCTGACAAATTAACAGGAGTTCATCTTGAACCGGAAATTTTTCATACTGATCGTCGTTGCCATCAGCACCGTTTTTGTGATTTGCTCGTGCCAGAGTTTTCATGAACCGGAAGGCCCACCCCCCAGCGGCCCCATAGTAACAACCCCGGAACGGGTGAAACAATACCAGCCGGACGCCGCACTGAATTATATGTCGACGTCCCTGACCGCCGCATGTTTGAACAATTTCCGTCCCGGTCAGACCGTTCTATGCAGTTATGACTTTAAATCCTGCGACAATAATTTCAGCGGTTATCCGCTTCGTACAATGAACTCGATCCGCGATCTGATAACATTCTGCAATACTGAAAATGCCGACATCAAACTTTTCAGCCGAATTGAGGCGAATAAAAACACCGCACTTCTACGTTGGGATATGCGTCTCAGCGCCAAGGGAAAGACGCTCTGGCAGGATCAGGTGATGATTGAATCAAAGCAAAAAGAAAAGATCATTTCGAATCCGCCGGAGCCCAAAGTAATACCGCCACCCGGATTTACTCCGGAACCAACGGTCATTACCCCATTATTACGGACGGGAACTGCCTCGCAGAAATTTGTTCCAACAGTTCCCCGGTTCTGACGCGGACTCAGTTTCCGGATTCTTTGCGGCGGAGCAGACATGAGAGCAGATACGCGGCAAAGAAGGTCAGCGCCACACCGGCAGCAGCAGCCAGCCACTGCGATACCAATCCGGTTTGAAGCGCGGGAATTGTATAATCCGGCATCGGGGCGACAAACGCCGGAGCCGACTCTTTCCAGAAACGCAACTTCTCAGCCACCCACTCCAGACCGTCGGGTAAACCACAGGCAAACGGGGCCAAGACAATAGCCGCCACCAGCATGGCAGAGACCACATAAACCGCCCTCCCCGATTTTTTCTCAGCTTCTCCCACTGGCAAAAATGCCGCGGCGGCAACCGTGATTACACCCTCGCCGATTCCAATCAGCATATGAACGCCCAGCATCGCCGGCAGAACCGTACCCAGCGGCACGACGCCGGATGCCGCCAATTCGATGGACACCGCCAGAGCGGCAAGAACAACAGACAACCATGCAGCAAAGAAAACCGCCACATAGCGATATTTTTCGCCAAGACGGCGCAACAGGTACAACGCCGCACCGCCGGCACCAGCGCCAATACCTGCCATATTCAGAACGTTGGCACCGAGCATGTCGACACCGCCATCGGCGAAAAATAGACATTGCAACGTCACGGTCAACGCCAATGACAATATACCTTCAGGGAAACCAAGAAGCATCACCGCAGCAACTCCGCCGAGAAAATGGCCGGATGTGCCCCCCGCAACCGGGAAATTAAGCATCTGACCGGCAAAAACCAACGCGGTTACCTGGGCAAATTTGAGGGAGTTGCAACGTTCCCGGCGCTGGGATATGACCACTGCTACTGCAGCTGCGACGACCACTCCGGCACCAATCACCGCTGTCGTAATCGGGCACACCGAACCTTGAAGCATTGTCTGCGGAATATGCATATTCTCCCTCCCATTTGTTATTATATCATCAATCTTCTTTTTTTGGTTCATCGGCAGCGGCAAGGATATCGTCCGCCTTGCGCATTCTCATAAACAGAAACGCACCAATACCACCGGCAACCACGACGAAAATCAAAGCCAGAAGATATTTCATCTTGCCCTGGTACCATTTCTTCATGTAACCGGGATTATTTTCCTGCGCGCCCAACGTATAAGAACAGACATTGCCACCTTCCGACTTGCCGACGAGACTCTGCACGTCATAAGCAACCGGCGGCATTTTGTTCGGTCCGTAATAGACGGCGAGGTCATTTCCCTGGGCGCCTTCCATTATTAGCTGATAGATCGGGCCGGATGCCTCAAGTCCGATATTCTCAAGCGGGGCATTAGCTCCATTGATTATGGTGATGCGGTAGGTATCAAAACGTGATTCAGGAACTTCAATACTCAGAGATTTTTTGCCGATCAATCTGTAATCGCAGGAGACAACCATCCCGGTGCCGAGCTCCTTCCATTCAACCACCGGCTGTTCGCTACCGGGAATAATAACATTCTGACCCTCAACCGTATAATGGCGGCTGAAGTTCTGGGAGGTTGAGGAAAGTTTAAAACCGGTGATCGGCTGTTTGCCGGATTTTACGGTCAATACGGTTTTTTCCGGCTGGTTTTCGGTGGACTGCAGCTCGATACTGCGCCCGACATTGACATCGACCGGTTCGGCAGGCTTGAGTTTGGAGGCCAGGAATTTGATTCCGTTAAGCCGCAGAGGTTCCTTGCGGCGCAGAACAGACAAATACTCCTTGGCTTTGGGTCCTGCAATCTCACCGACAGTCGCAGTAAAAGGAGAAGTCTTGTCGGTCAGATTTTCAATAGTAATACGGAATAAAGCGCCTCCAGTGGGTGCAGGGAAAGCAATCCGATCCCGGCGATACGGTGCGTAATCGCTGAAATCACATACAACAGAACGAGTCAGTAACCGCCATTTACCATTGATAAAAACAGAAACCGTCACTTTCTTTTCAAAGTTTTTAGCGTCCGAGAGAATTTCCATGCCGTTGAAAACATTTACCCCGGCGGAAGTATCCGGCTTGACGAAAAGATCCAACAGAGCACCACTCCGACGGGATTTCTTGATGATCGCAGGAACATCAAGCAGTTCACTGGAGCTTTTGGTACGGGAAATTTTTTGAACAGCAAACGGAACTTCCTTGCCGTCGGAATTGACGATCCTGATGTCGCTGCCGAGATTGTCCGCGGCTCCATAGATGTCATTATCAAGGCGTATCACCGAAAGATCTGCCCCGCTCTGTCCTGAATCGGACTTGGCGGTTTTAAGCAACGGAAATTCATAAGAAATACTGCCGCCGTAAAGAGCAGCTCCGGCCATCAATACTGACAATAAAGCTAATGTCTTTTTCATTTTAATCCTTATTATTTTCGGAAAGAAAACCCACATTTAAAATTGCGACTGAATTCGCAAATACGGCAGACACACCCCCTTCCCCCTGCCAACGGCGAAGTTATAAAAGGTGATGCACCGTCAATATATGCTATATTGAAACGTAAACCATAATCAATACAGATGCAAATGCGGAAAGTCATAAAGAAAGATAAAAAACCACACTCAATACCACGGAATTACGGTATTCCGAAAAAAACATAGTGTTACTATTTAATTGTTGATAAAACGTACTATATTTAGAAAGATTTATCGTATCTCCGTAATGGATTGCGAAGCGATATGCAATAAATACCGCCGCGGTGACGGCAGTTGCAACATATAAATCAACAAAATGGGGTTGGACATGGTTTTGTCAGTAAGCATTAGCAGATTCAAATCTTTGGTGTTAACGGTAATGGCACTTGCCGCCGCCGGTCTTGCGGCACAGCAGCCGGCACCGGTAAAGGTGGTGCTGTTCCCATTCCGTCATGCGGTAATATCCTCCCGTGTCGATTCATTTGTCAAGCAGTATCAGGTCCGGGAGGGCGAAGAATTCAAGAAAGATTCTCTTATTGTTACGCTGGAAGAAGACAATTACATGCAGGCGTTTCTACGGGCCCAGGCGGCATGGGAGGAAAAGAAATCCTTGGTAAAGTTTGCCGTGTCAAACGGCATCCGTAACGAGGATCTGTTCAAAAAAGGCGTTCTGGGCCACAAGGAGCTGGAAGCCGGCAGGTTGGAAAAAGAAACAGCAGACTCGCAGCTGCAGTCCGCCGCCGCCAATATGGAGATTGCCAAACTGGGGCTGGAGGGATGTCGGATCATTGCCCCGTTCAACGGACGCCTGGCAAAGAAAACGGTCCAGGATTTTGAGTTTGTACGTGCCGGACAACCGTTGATGGAGATCATTGATGACGAACAACTGCTGGCGGTAATGTATCTGCCTTCGGGTATGCGTAAAATGATCGGCAAGAACATGGAAATACAGATCAAGGTGGATGAAACCGGGACAACCCATATCGGCCGCGTCTATGAAATATCCGGTCAGATCGACCCGCGCAGCCGAACTTTCGAGGTCAAAATCCTGATTGACAACCATGACCGCAAACTCACCTCCGGAATGTCCGGGATTATGCTGAAAAAATAATTTTTTGTTAAGGTATCAATACGATGGCTGAGTCGAATGAGATCAAAAATCTGAAGGGCAAGATCAATGCCATGTCCACTATCATGCGGCTCGGACATGAAGCATTCCGCCGTAAAGGAGTGACCGCGGTCGGAGGACACATCGTCAACAACAGCCGTCTGATAGCCCGATACGACCGGTCAACGCTAATTGACATGCGTACGGGCAGACCGCGACTGATTTCTGTCATCGGCCAGTCGGAACCGGGTGCCAACACCGAATACTCGATCCACCTCTTGAAGCTGATGACCTGCTTCGACGATCTTACGGAAAAAACACTGGTCACGGAGGAGGTGCTGACGGAAAAACTTGCCGATGCCGAAATTATGGAGGCATATCGCTATCTGGCCGCCACCTCGCAGTCGCTGCTGATCCTGCCATTGCGAGAACCCAATACTGAACCGCAGGACGGTCAGTTGTTTTTATGGGTAGTGGAATTTTTCGATCCGATGCCTCCGGCAGCGGACTCGATTCTGGCGTTGCTGGCGGAAAGTTACAACGAGGCAGTGTGGAGCACAGTCAACACCCGAAAAAAACTGTTCGGCAACTGGTTTAAAGGCCGTGGCAGACTTACTCCGATAAGGGTTGTCCAATGGACAGTGGCAATCTTCATCCTGGCCTTGATCTTCGGCAGGATCAACCAGAATGTAGCGGCTGATTTCGAAATCGTGCCGCTGGACAAGGAGATATGCTATGCGCCTTATGACGGCGTAATCGCCGGTCTGTCCAAGACCAACGGAGCAAAAGTAGTTCCCAACGACCTGCTGATGTCATATGACACTGAAGAACTGCGGTTTAAGCTCGCCGACGCACAGAAGACTTTCGACGAAATCTCCGCCAAAGCCGATCTGGTCCGTAACGAAGCGTTCACCGACAACAGCAAGCTGGGCGAGATCAAACTGTTGGAGATGCAGAAAGAAAAAGAAAAGATCAACATCGAAAAGATGCAGTGGTATCTGAAAAAGAGCAGGATAACAGCCGAACGCGGCGGGATTTTCGTAGTTGAAAACGAAGACAGTTGGGAAGGCAAGGCGGTACGTGCCGGGGAAGAACTCTGCCAGGTCTACGATCCGGCGGTAAAGATCGCCCGGGTGATGCTGAACGAACGTGATGCGTCGGTTCTGGACGGAAAGCTCAGCGTCAACCTCTATTTGCACACCCGCCCGGAACTGCCGATGGAAGGCCGGATCATCCACGTCAGCCCCAAGCCGCTGCTGCAAAAAAATGCCCAATTCTGTTACATCATAAAAATTCAAATGGAACGGGAGGACCTGATCTTCGGTATGCGCGGCATCGCCCGCGTCAGCGGGGGCAGAGTGTCATTAGGTTATTACCTGTTCCGTAACCTTGTGCTCTGGTGGCGAAAAGTCTGACGGTACTGACAAGTGGAAGCCGTTCCGGAAAAACCGAAAACATACACCGGCGAACTTCGCCGTGACATCCAGATCTTCCCCGGCGAACTGGACGCATGGGGGCGTTACTGCTGGACCATCTTCGACCCGGTATCCGACCGTTACTATAAGATCTCGGAGCGCGACCACCGCGTTATGGGAATGCTCGACCAGAATTATGAGCTGGAAACATTCATCAGCAAACTCAGCGTTAACGGGATAAGAATCGAAAGTACCGAGCTCACGCAAATGTTGCTCTTTCTACGGCAAAACGGGCTGCTCAAGGCGGAATACGGCGATACAGAGAACCGAATGAAAAAAGGGCGTGAGATGAAAAAGGCCATGTTCTGGCACATTCTGCTCAATTCCTATCTATTCTTCCGTGTACCATTGGTAAAACCGGACCGCTTTCTCGATAAAACCATCGATACCGTCGCGATCCTGGTCAACCAGTGGATTCTGATGCTGCTGGCAATGATTGCCTTCGGTGGTTATGTGAGTCTGGTACCGGAATGGAATCGGCTGGCCGGCGAACTGTTCCGCTCCATATCGGTAAACGGATTGCTGCGTTACTCGCTGGCGGTAATCGTGATAAAATGCATCCATGAATTTGCCCACGCCTATGTGGCCAAAGCCTATGGGGTGCGGGTCCGCCGCATGGGGCTGGCATTCGTAGTCTTCTTCCCCCGCCTCTATACCGACCTGACCGACGCCTGGCGGATCAACAACCGGCATAAACGTTTTCTGACGGACGCGGCGGGTATTATTTCGGAAATGCTCATCGGCGGTATCGCGGCGCTGATCTGGACCAACACCGGTCCCGGCAGCGTTCATACCATCGCCTATTATGTCTTTACGGTCAGCGCCATCAATACACTGCTGGTCAACGGCAACCCTTTCATCCGCTACGACGGGTATTACATGCTTATGGATATCATCAACATCGACAATCTGCAGCGGCGCAGTTCTGAACGGATCCGCGCACTGTTCCAAAAATACGCTTTTGGCATCAGCCGTCCAGTGGAGGCTTTTGCCGAACCGTGGAAGAACGGTTTTCTGGTTTTCTTCGGTATTGCCGGATTCTTATACCGCATCTTTCTCTATACTTCCATCATCATGCTGGTCTATTTCCAATTCACCAAAACCATCGGAATAGTGCTGCTCTGTCTGGAAGTCTATCTGCTGATTATCAAACCATTCATAAATGAAGGGAAATCACTTATGGCCGCCCGAAAAAAGATCAACCGTAAGAACCTGTTATACGCCTATGCGCTGCTTGGCGTGATCCTGCTGCCGCTTATTGTGCCATTGCCGTGGGTCATCTCCAGCGTCTGTGAAGTCCGCCCCGCCGGTACGGCGATCATCTACAACCAGGACGAGGGTTATATTGTCGACGTCAAGACCGACGACGGCCGAAAAGTAAGCAGGAATGAAACGCTTTTCGTGCTGGAATCTCCGAGCCTTGAATGGCAGATGGAAAAAGCGTTACTGGATCGAAAATCGCTCAAGGAGGAAATCGACCAGATGCAGAGCAGTTATGAAACGCTGGGGCCGACCCACGTCAAAATCCA
This sequence comes from Lentisphaerota bacterium, assembly GCA_003246475.1. Classification (GTDB taxonomy): domain Bacteria; phylum Verrucomicrobiota; class Lentisphaeria; order Victivallales; family SZUA-371; genus SZUA-371. The sequence goes on along the minus strand of QKAL01000133.1, from coordinate 1,396 downwards.
GCAGCTTAAAGCCGCGGAGAACCTTATCGAGGAATTGAACCGGCGCCGCAATCTGCTGACGTTGAAAGCCCCTTTTGACGGGCAGGTCATCTTTTACAACGATGAATTGCAGAAAGGTAAATTCCTGCCACGTGGAGCCGCCATCGCCGAGGTATTCGAACCGTCGCAGTTAAAAGTCATCGCCATGGTCAAGGAAGAAGACGTGGAGCATATCAGCCAGGGCGACCGCGTCAGCATTACACTTCACAACGAACTGGGACATATCAAAGGAACGGTTTCCGCGATCAACCCGGTACCGATGCAGTTTATCCCGCCCAGCCCGATGCTTGATGCCTTCGGCGGTCCCCTGCCCTCGCGAAAGGAGAACTACTCCTATGAACTGATGACACCCTACTATCAGGTCACCATCACCCCGGACGAATACGAAGGGATGATGGCAGGGCGCACGGGTGAAGTCTGGTTCCGCCAGTACACATCGATCGGCTGGAAGATCATCTCCAAATCAATCAACGTCATCCTGCGCGAGCTTTCGTTCTAGTTTGTTTATCTCCGCAAGTTCAAACGGTATGTTGCTGATTATTCGTAGATGCTGTATGGCGCATTGGTATTGCTGAAATCGCCGATTTCACCGTCATTAAAATAACATACCGTCTCCACCGCCTTCTCCGGGGAGACATGGCCGTCGATCCAGGCGACATTAGCACTCCTGTTATGTCGAAAGTGAATACCGTTGAAACCAGAACTGCCGTCGGGCCGGATACGCGGCCACAGCATCATAGTATAAATTGCCCCGCCCATTGTCGCGTTGATATAAGCAGTGTCGGCAAAACTGACGGTATTGGAAGGATTCTTTACCCGGCTTGTTTTCGGGCGGAAAGCGCTGCCGTCAACCTCAGTATATCCCCCGAGCCAACAGCCATTGTAACCGTAACCGGTTTCCGTCGCGGCACGAACATCGACACCCCGCCCTAAAACATTCGGACAGACAAAGATTGCCGCACAATTAGCAACGTAACTACCGAAAAACAAGTTGTCCCTGAGGTCATATTTCCCTGCTGAGAATTTGCCGCTCCAATAATATCCCGAACCACTGGAATGGGTAATACCCGAATCTTTGTAGGGGACAAAATAACCGTCAAAATCACCGGAATATGAATTTAAAGCCAAAGCAATCTGCTTTAGATTTCCCATACACTGAGCCGCCTTGGCTCTGTTCCTGGCCAATGACAGCGATGGCAAAAGAATCGCAGCCAGAACAGAAATAATCACCGCTACAACCAGAAGTTCCACGATTGTGAAATTATTATCCCTGATTTCCCTTCCCCCCTTCATGATCCTACACCGTCCCTGGTTCTTCCGAATGGCAGAATTCCCGGAAGCAGCACCCCGTACATAC
>QKAL01000046.1 GCA_003246475.1 Lentisphaerota bacterium | reverse complement strand
GATTTTCTGAACGGTGAAGAGCTGGCTCTGCGCCCCAGCCGCTGGCGGGTCCTTCCGGCCAATGACTCGCTGAAACTTGATGTTCCGATTTTCATTCTGGTCAAGAACATCTATTCGGCAACCGGGAAACTTGCCGTGTTCGCCGATGGAGCGCGAAGACTGGTCACCATTGGGGAGTCCAATCCGCTGGCAATTGGAGAATGCGGGCATCCGTTTTATTATGTACTGCCCCATTCCCGGCTGGTAGTCCGTTTCAAACCGGCGCTCAATCTGTCGGGTTGCCGAACTGCTCAGGATGTCATGCATCTGCAGCCGGAAATCCAACTCAAGCCAAGCTTGCGGGAATTACTCGACTATTGGAATATGGACGATAGTGTTCCGTTATTGGAACGATTGTACCGTGACCCCTATTTCCGTAAAGTTCTGGACTTGCTGCATGTCGAGGAAAATGTAAAAAATAATGGTACCACCGGGAACAATATGCGCCCGGCAGATGTCAATCCATAATAAAGCAGGAAAATGTTATAAATGATTTGATACTTTTATCAATATATCAACGACTAAAGGCTTGACGGATAGAAGATGCAATTATATGATAAAAGAGGTCAACAGAAAGTAATTATTGCAGCCGGAAACTGTTCAAGTCGGATAAGTCCGTTGGAAATTCCGCAGTCATTGTCATAATGTTGCTAAAAAAAACTTAAATTAAGGTATATGAATTAATGAAGTTCCGCGTCTTAAATCTATTGTTAGTCATCGGCGTTGGCCTTGCGGCTGGCGTCAATGCGTCCGACGAGTTGCAGAGCAACCGCAAACTGGAGACTATCGCCCGGTTCACCGCCGCCATCATCAGCCAGAAGCACTACAGCCAACATCCGCTGGATGACAAGATATCGTCCAAACTGTTCGATGAATATCTTAAAGCGCTGGATCCCAATAAGATGTTTTTTACCGTCTCCGATATCAACAAATTCTCAAAATTCCGCAATATGCTTGATGACCAGATTTCCATTGGAACTCTGGATTTTGCTTTTGATGTCTACAATAAATACATCGAACGGTATGAAGAATACTGCGATTTCTCCAAAAAAATGCTTGAGAAAGGAATAGATTTCACTGTTGATGAAAATTATTTTCTGGATCGCTCCGAAGCCAAGTGGCCCGCAGATGAAAATGAGATGCATGAACTTTGGCGCAAGCGCACCAAAAACATTATCCTTACCTATATTCTGATGGATAAGGCCGCCGAATACGAACGCGCTAATTTAAAAACCGCGTTGCCGGCCACGGCCAAACAGGATAGCAAGTGGAAGAAAAAGACCCCGGAAGAGCGTTTTCTCATGCGGCTGGATCAGACACTTTCCGAGCTTAAAAAAGAGGCCCCGCTGGAAGTCATGTCTATCTACCTTTCCAGCCTGACCCGGGTCTATGATCCGCATTCGGCTTACATGTCCCCCAGCCAGGAAGAGTCTTTCAATATCCAGATGCAACTGTCGCTGGTCGGGATCGGCGCGGTTCTTTCAACCGACGACTGCTACACCAAAATCGTCAAGGTGATGCCTGGCGGCCCGGCGGACAAAGACGGTCGCCTGAAGGCCGAAGACCGGATCATCGCAGTCGCTCAGGACAATCAGGAGCCGGTTGATGTCATCGGCATGTCGGTGGACAAGGTCGTGGAAATGATCCGCGGCAAGGAAGGCACCAATGTCCACCTGACAGTGCTTCCGGCGGCTAAAGGCCAGAACGCAGCCCCAGAAATTATCACGCTGGTTCGCAATAAGGTCGAGCTCAAAGACCAAGGCGCTTCCGGCAAAGTCGAAACAATAAAAGATGCCGACGGCAATATGAAAAAAGTCGGAGTCATCACATTACCGTCCTTCTATATGGATTTCAATGAAGCCGCCAAAGGAAACAGCTCCTACAAAAACTCCACCGACGACGTTGCCGCCATTCTCAAGGACTTCGAGAAGGAAGGCATTGACGGATTAGTGCTCGACCTGCGCTCCAACGGCGGCGGCAGTCTCGTTGAAGCGGTTCGGCTCACCGGTCTCTTCATCGAAGACGGCCCGGTAGTTCAGATTAAGGACAGCTTGGGCCGCATCATGGTCAAAGATGACGACAATCCCGAAATACAGTATTCCGGGCCCCTGGTCGTACTGGTAAACAAACTCAGTGCCTCCGCCACTGAAATTTTCGCCGGCGCGATCAAGGACTACAAGCGCGGGGTTATCATCGGTGACACCCATACTCACGGTAAAGGCACGGTTCAAACCGTTTACCAGCTGAAAGACCTGCTGTCGATCTTCGGCGTCAGCTTCAAAGCCGGTTCTATCAAATTCACCAACGCGAAGTTCTATCGGGTCAACGGACATTCCACACAACGCAAGGGTGTCAGCGCCGATATCGCGTTTCCGTCATTCACCGACGCCATGAAGGTTGGTGAAGTTGATCTGGCCAACCACCTGCCGTGGGACGCCATCAAACCGGTAAGCCACAAGATATACCAGCCGGAACTCGATAAAGACATCGAAATATTGAAGAATAAATCCGATGTCCGGTTGAACCATAATCCTAAATTCGCCTTGTTGAAAAACGACATCGAGTCGTTCAAACGGATGACCAGCAAAAAAGAGGTATCATTGAGCCAGGAAAAGCGCTGGGCGGAATATCTGAAAGAAAAGAAATACCAGGATCAGCAGACTCAGTTGCTGCGTCTAGATGACAAACTTGA
>QKAL01000173.1 GCA_003246475.1 Lentisphaerota bacterium | reverse complement strand
TGGCGATGAAACGACCGGCTGATAAAGCGACCAGTTTCGAGGCAAACGGCTTGCCCGCGGTTGGAGCTCCGATAATCAGCCCCGTTCTGGTATTCTTCAGCTTCCACGCCAGAAATTCGGCGGAACCGGAAGTGTCGGGACCGACAAGTACGGCGACAATTTTTTTGAAGATTCGTTCCGGTTTTTCAGCGCTATATGGAACATATTCCGGCGGACAGATCAGGCTGAGCAAACGCACGGCATTGGCGAACTCGCAGCCTTCGCATTGCCGCAGGTCCAGCACCAATCCCATAGCCTCAGGCGTTGCCGCCAAGGTTTTTAGCTGGATTTGCAGGGCTTTAAATGCGGAGTCCGACAGGTTGTCCATGCGGGCATAGATGACCCGTTTTTTCTCCGTGATAATTACCGGAAAGGGTTTAGAAGACAATGTTTTAGGGGGCAACGCGGCTGCGTTAGTAATGGTAAGGCCGCCATTCAGATGGTGAAGAAAATCCTGTTCAATACGGTCCAGCTCCTCCGGCGAACGGTTTTTCAACAATTCCGGGGCATTTTGCCGCAATACAGATAAAATTTCCTGTAAGCGCATGGAGACCGGATCGGTTACGGCTGTATTTGCCGGGCCGGCTGAATGGTTTATGTCTTCGACATTGAGTTGTAATTGTTCCAGGGCGTAGGTTGGCATTACGCCCGGGAACACAAGTAACAACGCTGCAACAATAATATGTTGTCGGTTTGCCATTTACGGGTTACTTATTCTCCAGTTCAAGTTGCAGTTCCATGTCGGCGGCGATTACTGCCGCAGTCTGGTCAATACGGAAAGCCTTGAGCTTTTCCGCCAGATTTTTATCATGGAGCGCTAATATGGAAACAGCAAACAAGGCGGCGTTTTTGGCTCCGGCCTTGCCGGCGGTGACTGCGGCTACGGGAATTCCCGGCGGCATCTGAACCGTTGCCAGCAGAGCATCCAGTCCGTTGAACGGTTCACAGGCCATGGGCAGACCAATAACCGGTAGAGTGGTGTGTGCGGCAACAACTCCGCCCAGATGTGCGGCCATCCCGGCTGCGCAGATAATTACTTTCAGTCCATTTTCTTCCGCCTTTGAGGCAAATTCCATGGCAATTTCCGGGGTTCTGTGGGCTGAAATGACCCGTGCGGTGAAGGGAATTCCGAAATTATTAAAGAGTTCGAATGCACTTTTCAGTGCCGGCAGGTCGCTTTTACTGCCCATTAATACGGCGATGATCGGTTTTGACATGGTAAATCCTCCTGTATCTTTATCAATGTCATCTATTTTGTCGAAACGAGATGAAAAAAAAGCCGGACTGAAACAGTCCGGCTTTCTTCAGTAATTCTGGAAAGGTTGAGGCTAACCCTGAGCCGGAACCTCTTCTGCGGCGGCCTCAGTGATTTCGGCACCGAAATCGCCGGTAACCTTGCCTTCCGCAATTTCCAGCAACGCCACGTCGATGGCGTTGTCGCTGTTGCAGTAGCTCAAGGGTTTAGCTCCCAGAGCCAGCTGCCTGGCTCTTTTTGCTGAGACGATCGCCAGCATTTTGGGATCTTTTATTACTTTTTTCGCTTTGTCCAAAAACCTGTTATTCACTGTTATTCAGCTCCTTTTTTGACCGCGGCTGAAAATCAATAATCGATAATATCACGATGTTTATCGATTACGGACATATCGCCGCTGGTCACTGCTTCAATTTTTGCCTTGGCATCAATATAAGCGTCATTTATGTATCTTTCAACCAGAGCTTCGCGTTCATCGCAATTTAATGCCTGTTTCAGCATCAGAAAACCGACGAAGATGTAAGTTTCCACTTCCACCATCCTACGCGCCATCTGGTCATGGTATTCGCTGTCTTTCTTTTCGACGATGTATTGAACCGCTTTGCGCTGCATCTCGAGAATCTCATCGAGCTTGTTCTTAAGCCGGAGCAATTTGCCGGTATAAGGCTGCTTCATGAGTTTTTCCAGTTCCGGCTCGATTACGCGTTGGATCACGCCGCCGATGGCCGCCACAACCTGCAGCTGAGTGGTTCCTTCGTAAATGTTGGTGATGCGCGCGTCGCGATAGAATCGCTCGGCGTTGAAGTCACGCATGAAACCGGTGCCGCCATGAATCTGAATACAGTCATAGGATACCGAGTTGGCGACTTCCGTGGAGAGAGCCTTGCTCATCGGAGTGAGCAGTGCGGCCAGCTTCACGTAATATTTTTCCTTTTCGCGGATTTCCGCGGTGATCTTTTCCTTGGGCAGCGTCTCCATCAAGTTGCAGTAGACGTTACGCAGATCGACAACCCGCGTGGTGGCATAAAGCAACGTTCTGGCGGACTGAACCCGGATCTTCATGCTGGTGAGCATGTCGTAAACGGCGGGGAACTGGTCGATGGCTTTCTTGAACTGCTCGCGTTCTCCGGCGTATTTGCGCGCTTCGCGGAATGCGGCTTCGGCGATACCCAACGCCTGGGCGCTGATCGCTACACGGGCACCGTTCATCAGCGACATTACGTATTTAGTCAGGCCGCGGCGGCGCTGGCCGCACAGCTGGGCCGGAACATCGTTATACTGCAGCTCGCAGGTGGCGACGCCGTGGATGCCGAGCTTGTCCTCAATGCGGCGGACTACCAGTTTCGGACCGGCTTCGCAGATGAACATGGAAAGACCGCGTCCATCGCTGCTGCCGTCTTCGGAACGTGCCAGCACCAGATGCACCTTGGCGCAGCCGTTGGTGATGAAACGCTTCATGCCGTTGAGATACCATTGTCCATCCTTGTCCTGCCAGGCCCGAAGGCGGACAGACTGCAGATCGGAACCGGAATCCGGTTCGGTCAGGTCCATCGCGCCGTCGGCTTCACCGGAGGCAAAGCGCGGCAGGAACTCGGTTTTCTGTTCCGGGGTGCCGAAATCGCAGATGGTTTCGGCGATGTCCTGCAGTCCGAAGAGGTTCTGCAAGCTGGCGTCGGCACGCGAAACCATTTCCGTCATAATCGTATAGATGGTGTTCGGGAAGTTCAGTCCGCCGTATTGGTGCGGCAGCATGACCCCCATAACCCCGGCGTTCTTCAAGTCCTGCAGGTTTTTCTGGGTCAGGGGATGGTAGGTGACTTTTCCCGCTTCGAAATGCGGACCTTCCTGGTCGACGGTCCGGGCGCGCGGCTCGATGTTTTCGGCGCATATCTGGCCGATAACACTCAGGACGCGGCGGTAGTTGTCGATTGCATCGGCATAGTTTACGGGTGCGTGGTCGAACTCCTTGGCATACGCATAATCGTTCTCTTTGAGTCCGACGGACTCGGCGAGATCGAGGTTATCGAATATGAACTGGAGGTCCTTATTGTCAGAGAAATAGTTAGCCATTTCGAACTGCCCTCCTTAGACCTTGGCTTTGAACGCTTTAATCATGAGCGGAACGACGGTGTTAAGATCACCGACGATCCCATAATGAGCTACCGAGAAAATCGGCGCGCCCGGATCGGTATTGATCGCGATGATCTTCAAACTCTCATCCATCCCGGCACGATGCTGAACTGAACCGCTGATGCCGCAGGCGATGTAGAGTTTCGGTCGAACCGTTACCCCAGTCTGACCGACCTGATGGTCGTGATCAATCCAACCGGCGTCGACGGCAGCGCGGGAAGCGGCGACTTCGGCGCCAAGAGCTTCGGCCAGGTCATATACCAGTTTGAAATTTTCCTTGCCGCCGACACCGTAGCCGCCGGCGACAATGATCTGCGCTCCCTTGAGGTTGACCGCTTTTTCTTCCCGGATGCGTTCAATGACCTTGATTACCATTTCGGCATCGGTCAGTTCCGGTTTGACATTTACCAGTTTGCCTTTGCGGCTGGTATCCGGTTCGGTCATCTTCATAACGCCTTCACGGACGGTTACCATCTGCGGATCGTCCCAGGTATTGACGATGGTGGCAATGATGTTGCCGCCGAACGCCGGACGGATCTGCATGAGCTTATCCTTGTAAAATTGCTTGTTGACTTTGTCGTCGAAATCGTCGATCTGCAGGTCAGTGCAGTCGGCGGTAAGACCGGCGAGTTTTTCTGAAGCGACGCGCGGTCCGAGTTCCCGGCCTTTATGCGTGGCGCCGAAAAGGAGGATATTGGGCTTGTGGGCCTTGATCATATCCATGATGACCTTTGCAAATGGAAGGACCGTAAACGGTTCCAGGCGCGGGTCTTCGACCAGATATACGGTGTCGCAGCCGTAATGATAAAGCGTATCGACGCAATGTGATAATTTATCGCCGATGAGCAGACCTTCGGTCTTGACTCCGAGGCGGTTGGCGAGTTCTCTGCCTTTGCAGACCAGTTCGAGGCTGACGTCGGCGATCTTGCCGCCTTCCTGCTCGATGAATACCCAAACGTTACCGATTTTTTCTGCCATCTTGATTACCCCAGTGTGTGGTCTGAAATGAGTTCGTGCATGAGCTGGCTGATGCCCTGTGCGGTCGGATCGATCATTTTCGATTCGGACGCCTTGAGGATCACGTTCTGAATGTTTTTGACTTTCGTTGGTGAACCTTTAAGGCCGATGCGTTCCGGATCGGCTTTGGCATCCGCGGCAGTCCATTCATAGATCATCAGGCCCCGCTCCGCCAGATTTTCCTGTTCCGCTGCCAGAGCTTCGGCATCGGTGTAGTTGGCGTTGGCGTGATCTTTAGCCAGCTCGGAGGCAGTTCTGGCTTTCTTGTACTTCATCAGGCGGCGGCCGTTCTGGGGACGCGGCTCATTGGCATTGATGACTGTCATCAGTGCCGGGAGTTTTACTTCAAGAATCTCATAACCGCCGTCGATTTCGCGACGGGCTTTAACGTGTCTCTTATCCAGCTCGAGGACTTCCTGCACATAAGAAATCTGGGGCAGGTTAAGTTTTTCCGCCAGCTGGGGACCGACTTGCGCCGTGTCTCCATCGATGGCCTGGCGGCCGCAGAGGATAAGGTCGAAATCACCGATTTTTTTGGCGCAGCAGCTCAACGCATAACTGGTTGCCAGTGTGTCGGCTCCGGCAAAGGCGCGGTCGGTCAGAAGAACGGCTTCATCAGCGCCGCGATAAAGCGACTCACGCAATACTTCGGCAGCGTTCGGGGGCCCCATGGTGCCTACCACTACTTTGGCTCCATAACGGTCCTTAAGCTGAAGGGCTAACTCAAGCGCGTTTAGGTCTTCAGGATTGAAAATCGCGGGCAGTGCGGCACGATTTACCGTACCGTCCGGCTTCATCGCTTCCCCGGTTATGTTCTGCGTGTCGGGGACCTGTTTGACGAAGACTATAATTTTATAACTCACAGTCTTACTCCCTAGTTGCTAAAGGTTAAATTCGACTCATTCCGTGTGGAATACTTACCCTCTAAAAACAAACCGAAGGCTAATATAGCACTGTTGAATATAAAAAAACAGAAATACACAAAAAAAATGTTTTTTTTTACTTTTACGGAAATCCCATCGTGAATGGTAATCCCTGCAAATATTTATCATTCAATTAATTCTGCTTTGTTTTGTTTTTGCTTGGGAACAGGGTGGTCTGGTGGCCCGGCGGCGGGGACAGGATGATTTGATTTTCTAAAATATATTAGATATTTATGATAATCGCATTAAATGATTTGTTTTTTTGCCAGAGAGTGTTATTGTTTATAGAATGTCAGTTCCGGGGGCAGCAGTAACAGGCCTGGAAGAACAAATATATGATTTAAGGTTGGGTTCAATGCGATTCCAATGTACATTCTGCAACTTTCTGGTTGAAGCGGACGAGGACGATAAAGGTAAAACCGCACAGTGTCCAAGTTGCGAAAATACCATCATCATTCCTGCCGGTCCTTTCGAAGAAGGTTGCGTGATCGGTGATTTTGTTATTAAGGAAAAGATTGGTTCCGGTTCGATCGGGACGGTTTACAAAGCTGAGCAGATATCGCTTGGACGTACGGTAGCGCTCAAGATTTTGTCCCCGCAATATACCAACCGTGCTGGAGTAAAAAGTTTCCTCAAAGAGGCCCGTGCCGCGGCATTGCTCAGTCATCCCAACCTGGTGCAGTCTCTTGCAGTCGGTTCGGAAGGCAAAGTCTGTTTCATGGCGATGAATTATATCCGTGGTGAAACGGTCAAGGACATCATTCTGCGTGACGGCCCCTTTGAAGAGGATGAAGCGTTGCACTGGATTCAGCAGGTTGCGGAGGCGTTGCATTATGCCTGGACCGATGCGGGCCTGGTTCATCGTGACGTCAAGCCGGAAAACATGATGATCAACGATGAAGGAATCGTAAAACTTACCGACCTCGGTCTGGCAATACCTCTGAGTGAATGGAAAGAGGGGATGAAAATTTCCGGCAGTCCATCGTATATGAGTCCGGAACAGTTTACCGGTAAAAAGATAGACTGTCGCAGTGACATCTACAGCCTTGGTGTAAGTCTCTACCAGATGTTGAGCGGAGATCTGCCGTTTAAAGGGGAGACGTTGAGAACCGTAGCGCAGCAACACTTCAACGATGTTCCGCTGCCCTTGCATAAACTTAACACCAAAGTATCTTCCAAGGTTTCACGGCTGGTCATGAAAATGATGTCGAAAAAGCCGGAAAACCGGTTTGTCGACATGGATGACTTGTTGCATAACATCTGGCAGATACGGCAGGAGACCGCACCCAACAAGGAGCTGGTCCCGGAAGTTCATACTATTTCCATCAACCGTCTGGACTACAGTCAGCAGATTAAGACGTTGAAATCCCGTTTGAATAAAGAAGATAGCTCCATGGCGGAGGTCAAGGAGCTGAAAAATCTCAACAAGACACTGGGTATTCTGTTCGGAATACTTACCGCCGTTATTGTGTTGTTTGTCATCGCCTGGGAAATCATTTCCTATCAGGAACCCAATCCCAACTATGACATTATTCTGCAGGAAACGCGGGAACTCAAGCTTGAAGCGGCGGAGCAGAATCTTGATCCGGACATGGTCAAGAAAAGAGCCGATGAGCTCATCGGCAGACTGGCAGATCCGCAGAGCTCGGAGGAAGAGATTTTGCGGCTTGAGCTGCAGCTGATTGTCTATCAGGCGGAAGTAGGTAAACTGCGCCAGCAGATCGGCAGGATGGGCCGAAACCAGAAGAGTACCGAGCGCTGAGGTCTTTACGGAAGTTTTTATTTCCGTCCGGTCGCCAGCAATAGTTGTTCCAACAGATATTCCACATCACTATCAGTATGCGCTGCGCTCAGCGACAAACGTATCCTTGCCGTGTCTTTGGGCACCGTCGGCGGACGGATAGCCACTGCCAGAACACCATTTTCCAGTAACTGCCGCGATACTGACAGCGCCAGATCGTTTTCACCCAGAATCACCGGCAATATCTGGGTTGTACTGCATCCGGTATTGAGTCCAGCCGCGTTGAGCTGTTCGCGCAGCCAGGAGACCCGGCGGAAAAGATTGCGGCGGAGTATCCGGCATTCCTCTCCCTGAACCAAATCAACTGCGGCAGAGATCGCACCATAGATTGCCGGCGGCATTGCCGTACTGAACACAAACGAACCGCAGCGATTGATAAGATACTCTTTCATGTCGGAGGAGCATGTGGCGCAGGAACCATATCCTCCCATCGCCTTGCTGAATGTAGACATGACGATATGTGCGGAGGCTCCGCAACCCAACCCTTCGCCGCGATCGCCGAAAACTCCGGTGGCGTGTGCGTCATCAAGGTAAAGCAGACAACCGTACTTCTTCGCGATTGCCGCCAGATTATCCGTATCGACAACGTCGCCGTCCATACTGAAAACGGTGTCGCAGACGATGATCTTTTCCGCGGCATCATCCTCACGGACAATCAGTTCTTCAAGATGGTCGAGGTCGTTGTGGCGAAAACGGACAAAATTCGCGCCGGACAGAGTGCAGCCGGCATTGAGGCTGGCATGATTGTATTTATCCGAGAAAATCACCGCCTTGCGTCCTGCAATGGCCGCGATCAGCCCGGTATTGGCCATATAACCGGCGCCAAGAATCACCGCGGCTTCCGCGCCTTTCCAGGCGGCGATCCGTTGTTCCAGCTCCAGATAGGCGTCGATGGTGCCGGTAACCAGCCGTGAGGCCGCGGAGCCGGCGCCATATTTTTCCGTCCACCGCACCGATTCGGCGATCAATGCCGGGTGAAACGCCAGTCCCAAATAATCATTGGAGGAGAAGTTTAAACATTTCCTGCCATCGACCACGGTTTCCCGTGCCGAAACCGGCACGACCGCCCGCAAACTCCGCTTTGTACTACTTGCGGTCGCTTCCGCCAGAAAACGTTTGACAAATTCCGGCGTTGAGGCGGCCTGATGCATTTTGCTGTCCATTTTCGCTACTCTGTAATGATGTCCTTATATGTTTTGCCCGGGGGGATCATCGGCAAAACATGATCCTGATATTCGGTATGGAAGTCGATCAGATACGGACCGTCGGTTTCCAGCATGGTCCGGATGGCGGCTTCGACCTCGTTAACGTTATAGACTTCGCAGCCGGGGATGCCGTAACCTCTGGCAATGGTAACGAAATCCGGATACGGACGATCCATCCGTTCATTCTTCAGAACCGTATTGCCGCGGACGCTGCCGTAGAAGCGGTCTTCCCATTGCGCTACCATCCCCAGGTGCTGATTGTTAAGAATAATCATCTTGATCCCGATATTCTCATTGTGGATGGTCCCGAGCTCCTGAATATTCATCTGGAAGCTGCCGTCGCCGTCAATATTGATGACCAGTTTATCGGGACAGGCAACTTTGGCACCCATTGCCGCCGGCAAACCGAACCCCATTGATCCCAGGCCGCCGGAGGTAAGGAACTGCCGCGGGTGGTTGTACTGGTAGTACTGCCCGGCAAACATCTGGTGCTGTCCTACGCCTGGAACGATAACCGCCTGTCCCCCGGTCAATTCGCAGAGTTTTTCAACGATATACTGGGGTTGGATACGGTTGCCATCCTTCTTATAGGTCAGCGGGTGTTCCGTCTTCCACTGGCGAATCTGCTCGTGCCATTCGGCGTATTCCTGATAGACCGGTTTTTCATTCAGGGCGTGCAGGATGTCTTTGATGTCGGCGACAATACCGATATCCGCCATCTTGTTCTTGTTGATCTCGGAAACATCGATATCGACATGGACAATCGCCGCCTTTGCCGCGAAGGTCGCGGTAGGACCGGTAACGCGGTCGTCAAAACGTGTCCCGAACGCCAGCAGCAGATCACATTCGTTGGCGGCAAAATTGGCGTAATAAGTACCATGCATTCCCAGCCAGCTCAGCGAAAGCGGGTGTGACTGCGGGAAACATCCCAGGCCCATCAGGGTGGTTGTTACCGGGATATTGTAAGTTTCGGCAAATTTAAACAGTTCATCCGAGGCCCCGGCGGAGATAATGCCGCCGCCGACATAAAGACACGGGCGATGGGAACGTGCGATCGCCTCCCGGATCTTTTCGACATCATCGGGATTGACGGTCGCCTGTGGTTTATAGCTGCGATCCTTGATCCGGTCAAATACGGAAAAGTCCGGCTCATCCAGAGCCTGCTGGATGTTTTTCGGAATATCGATCAGAACCGGACCCGGACGGCCGGAGGAGGCAAGATAGAACGCCTCTGCAATGATCTGCGGCAAGGTCTTGATGTCTAAAACCAGATAGCTGTGCTTGACGATGGGCCGGGTCATGCCGATAATATCGGTTTCCTGAAATGCGTTGCGTCCGATCAAGGATGATGGAACCTGACCGGTAATAATGACCATCGGGATCGAATCCATATAGGCGTCGGCAATACCGGTAAGCAGGTTGGTCGCGCCCGGTCCGCTGGTAGCCATGCAGACACCGGTACGGCCGGAAATGCGTGCATAGCCGTCGGCGGCAAAAGCCCCGCCTTGTTCGTGACGCGGCAGGACAACGCGAATCTTCGAATGCGCCAGAGCCTGGTGGAATTCGATCGCGGAACCGCCGGGATAGGCAAAAACCACATCAACACCCTGATGTTCAAGGCATTTGATGGTTATCTCACTTCCCTTCATTCGTTTTGTTGTCATCGTCATGTTGATCCTCTTGTTATTTTATCATCAATAATAATGCTTAATTTTATCCGGATACCCGGTCTTTGCGAGCCACAAGAAGATCTTTACATTCACAGAGGGACAGTTTTCGGAAAGGTTTCCCGCGGCAACGCCTGCACCGAGGCTTAAGCAACCAGAACAAACACCACTAGCCCGGCCACCACAGCCGGGTTACTCACGGATACCATATGATCGATATTCATTTTGTTCATGTTTGCCTGTATACGAGAAACTTATTTGCTTTTTTGTACTATACGCATAATGTCGCTATTATGCAATTATCCGAGGCGGATTTTT
>QKAL01000163.1 GCA_003246475.1 Lentisphaerota bacterium | reverse complement strand
ATGGTTGACCGGCATGACCATGCTGCTGACAGCGGGCTGCGAATCGTTCAGCGACAAAAAGGACGAAAAGAAAGATGAAAATCCACCGGAACGCAGTCCGTATTCTATTCTGGTCGAACCCAAAAACGCCGTCATAACCGAACCGGAAAAAGACCCGGTCAAAGCTATTACCGATGATGTGGTCAAACTCCCCGACTATCGGGAACCAACGTTGAAAACCATGTTGCCGCAGGCTGACGTTAAACCCGCCGCCCTGACCATGCAGATGAGTCAAAACAATGACGTCTACGAAAAGCTTTTTCCGGGACAGGATGACTCCATCAAGGTTGGAATTAATTTTGATGCCGCCACGCTTATCGACGTACTGCCGGCCTTCGCCCAGTCATTGAAGTTCCAGTATATCCTCGACCCGGAAGTCAAAGGATCGATCACCATGTCGGTGGATGCCGATATGAAGCGACGCGACGTCTGGAGACTCTTCGAGCAGATTCTGTGGATGACAGGTTCATATTGTGCTCTGGAAGACAAAGTGCTCCACATCCGTCCTTCCAGCCGGATTACTCAGGAACGTAAGATGATGACATCCGGATCAAATGTCGAAGCCCGGCTGTTTCCGCTAAAATACATCGCCCCCAAGGATATAGTCCCCCAGCTAAAACCGTTCTTGAGTGAAGCTGGAACGGTAACGCCACTCGACGGACAGAATGCATTGATGTTAGTGGAAACGACCGAAAGCATGTCCAGATTAAGTGATTTAGTGGAAATGCTGGATCGGCGCGCACACAATGGCTGGCCCTATGTGATCCTGACCTGCAACAAGGTAGCTGCCTCGAAAATTCAGGAAGAACTCATGGATATCCTGCCGGTGCTGGGATTTCCGGTGTCGGACAGCGAAAAAAACAACGATCCGGGAGCCATTCAGCTTTCCAGTCTGGACCGCATGCAGGTGCTGGTGGCAACCGCAGCCTCCCAGGAACCGCTGGATGAGTTGAAAAAATGGGTCAATACCCTGGACCGGACCGATGTCGGAGAGCAGGAACGCGTGTTTATCTACAAAGTGATCAACGGCAAAGCTGATGAACTCATGCAGGCATTGTCGGTGATATTCCCCACCGAAGGAACAGCCATGACCGCGCCGCAAGGGGAAGGTGGGGAAGCAGGCTCCAAACAGGTATCTTCGAAAGACCAATCGCAAAAGACAACGTCTTCTTCCTCTGGCAAGAAAAACAAGAACAACTCCGGAAACACCAAGGGAGACGGAGTTTTTGACGTACCGGTCAAGATCTTTGCCGACGGCGTACACAACCGGCTGGTAGTCCGTACCACACCCCGGACTTACGGTATGGTTCACGCCCTGCTGGAGCGGCTGGACACCATTCCGGCCCAGGTACTGCTTCAGGTGCTGGTGGTTGAGATTGAACTCACCGACAGCAATGAATTCGGCATGGAGTTTTCCGACACTTTCAAGGCTGGCGACAGCGAGTCCATCTTCGGAACCAACTATGAATCGCTGGTCCCGTCCGATACCAAACAGTATGGCGGGAAATATTATATTTACAATCCGGACAACCCGAGCGAACAGTTCGGATATATGAAAGCACTGGCGGGAAAGACCAAACTGAAAGTGATTTCCAGCCCTCAGATTCTGGCGATAAGCCATACCAAAGCCAAGATCTCGGTTGGGAAAAAGGTTCCCATTGTAACCAATGAAATTACCGACACGGCGTCTTCCTCCACAACCGACACGTCGTTAAAACGCAGTTACCAATATGAGGAAACCGGGGTGATTTTAAATGTCACGCCTCATATCACCAAAGGCGGCCTGGTCTCAATGGATTTGGAGCAGACCATTTCCGAGGCGGTAACCAACACCAACAAGGGGATTGACTCGCCTATTATCAAGGAAGACGTGCTTAAGACTTCGATGTCGCTGCGTAACGGGCACACCATCATCATGGGCGGCCTCATCAAGGAGAAATTCAATGAAAACCTCAGTTCCGTACCGTTCCTGATCAATATTCCCATTCTCAACTACCTGACCGGCAACAGCGACAGTTCTCTGGAACGTACCGAGATCCTGGTCATGGTCACCGCCACCATTATCGACGAGAAGACTCCGCTGGAGGAAATGACCCGCCGTTACCGTAACGCCGTCGAAGAAATCGATTATTTCGAAAACCGGGTCTACAATGGCGACAAGACAAGTGATAGCAAGAATGAAAAGAAGAACACCAAGAAGAACGTTCCGGCAACTGCCGCGACAAAAAAATCATGAATCAACAGTCCATAGCGGAAATTACAGAGAAATTGAACGCGATCTACCCGGAGTATGAGGCAAAAATCGCCGCCGGGAAACGGGAAAAGATCGATTGGGAGCTTTGCGGCCAAGGGATATTCACCGAGGTCGAGCTCCTCACCGCCTATGCCGCCGCAACTGGACTGCCGGCCATCGAGGACGAGGACATCGGCACCATCGAGAGTTTTCCGGAATTTTCCCAGGAATATCTCAACAACTGGTGCTGCCTGCCACGGCGCCGCGACGAAGAGACTCTCGAAATGCTCGTCTGCGACCCTTATCATATCGATCGCCATCATTATAATTTCCAAAAGCTCTTCGGGCTGGATTGCGAATTTACCCTGGCCCGCCGCAGCGAGATCGAACGGCTGATCTCCGCCACTTATAAAAGCGGTAGAAGCGATGATGATTTTTCGGCCATGCCCGGCAACGATGAAGAGACGCTGCGTAACCTGGCAGGAGAAGCCAAAATCGTCCGGCTGGTCAACGAGATGTTCACCCGCGCCGCCGAACAGCGTGCCAGCGATATTCACGTTGAACCGGAAGAAGATAAATTAATCATCAGGTTCCGTATCGACGGCATCTTACATGAGTATCTGACCTGTCCATTGTCGCAGTATCCGGCCATTGCCTCACGCATAAAACTTATCGGCGGACTCAATATCGCCGAAAGCCGTCTGCCCCAGGACGGGCGGACCAACATCCAGCTGGCGCGGTCGGACATGGACATCCGTATCAGTACGATCCCGACCATGAACGGCGAAAGCATTGTACTGCGCCTGCTCAAGAAAGATGCCGTATCCTTCGATCTACGCAACGTCGGTATGCTTGATGAAATGCGGGATAAATTCGAAAAACTCATCAGCATACCTCACGGCATCATCCTGGTCGTCGGTCCCACCGGAAGCGGAAAGACCACCACGCTTTACAGCGTCATCTCCCAGCTCAACGATTTTAAAAAGAAGATCATCACCATTGAGGATCCGGTGGAATACCGCCTTGAGAGGCTGTCGCAGATGCAGGTCAACGCCAAGATCGGACTGACCTTTGCCAACGGACTGCGCCACATCGTCCGCCAGGACCCGGATGTGATTTTGGTTGGGGAAATCCGCGACCGCGAAACCGCCGACATCGCCATCAATGCAGCGCTGACCGGGCATCTGGTGTTGAGTACGTTGCATACCAACGACGCAGCAGGAGCAGTCAGCCGCATGATCGACATGGGAGTGGAGGGTTTTTTGCTTGCATCCGCGCTGTATGGGGTATTATCGCAACGGCTGGTGCGGCGTATCTGCGCCCATTGCCACGGTACCGGCATCGACCATACCCGTACCGGCAACAAATGCCGCGAATGCAGCGGTACCGGCTTTCACGGCAGAACCGGCATCTTTGAACTTTTAACGGTGGATGAGGATATCCGCCGGGCAATCACGCGCAACGCCTCCAGCAGCGAGATCGCCGACATTGCCATTAAAAACGGGATGCGTCCCATTATGGAAGATGGAA
Source organism: Lentisphaerota bacterium (assembly GCA_003246475.1). GTDB lineage: Bacteria > Verrucomicrobiota > Lentisphaeria > Victivallales > SZUA-371 > SZUA-371. Next base: position 6,570 of record QKAL01000163.1, on the reverse strand, counting down.
TGGAAAAAGTCCGGCTGGGAACCACCACAGAAACCGAGGTTGGACGCTCGGCAATGGAATATTAAACCAGGTAATAACCATGTTATTCAAATACAAAGCCGCGGATGCCGCAGGCAAAGTAACGGAGGTTCTGATCGAGGGCGACAGCGAAGCAGATTCGCTCAGTCGCCTGCGTAATCGCGGGATGATGCCATTGCGATGCTACGGGACGGTTTCCACCTCCCGGGGCGGCGCGTTTTCCGTTTCACTGCATAAGGGATTCAACGCCAACGAATTTACCAATCGGCTGGTACCGCTGCTGCAGGCGCATATCCCGCTGGAACGGGCACTTGGCATCATTGCCGACGGAACCGAACGCCAGACCGACAAGGACGTGGTCAACTCACTGCGCCGCGGCCTCCATGAGGGCAAAAAACTTTCGGAACTCATCCGTGGCCATGGCGACCGTTTCCCGCGCCTTTATGCCAATCTGGTGGAAACCGGGGAGGAAACCGGATGCCTGCCCGAAGTCATGGCCGAACTGCAACGATTTCTCAACGACAGCAAGGAATTGAAAGACTTCCTCGTCACAAGTTCGATCTATCCGGTCATTGTACTGACGGTAACACTGGGGGTGCTGGTGATGGTGTTTACGCTATTCATCCCGCGCTTTGCCCGGATCTTCGCCGACATGGGCAAGGCATTACCTCTGCCGACACAATTAATGCTGGACGTCAGCCGGCTGTTTACTGCGCTGTGGTGGGTGTGGCCGTTGCTGATCGCCGGTATCTTCATCTTCTTTGCCAAAGTCCGCAAAGGGGGTAAAGCGCGTGAATTTTGGGACCGGACGTTGCTAAAAATACCTTTGGCAGGCGGTTTGGTTCAGGCTGTTGAAATCAGCCGTTTTGTCCGGACATTGGCAATCCTGATCAAAAATCACGTGCACTTGCTGGAGACCATCCGCATTGCCACCAAGGTAGTCCAGAACCAGCTGATTCTATCCAGCCTGACCGGAGTGGGAGCGGAACTGCGCGGCGGCACAAAACTTTCCGGCGCGTTGCGCCGCAGTCCGTACATTCCCGGAGTCGTGTTGCAGATGCTGCAGGTCGGGGAGGAAACCGGCACCGTCGGCGAAATGCTCGACAAAGTGGCAGAGGAACAGGAAAAACAGATAAAAATAAAGATTAAACGGCTGCTGGCATTGTTCGAGCCGGCAGTGATCGTATTTCTGGCCATAGTCGTAATGGCGGTAGTAATATCCATCTTCCTGGCGATCATGGAAATGAATAATGTTTAAAAAATTTAAAGTTGAAACATATAAACGGAGAGCGTTATGAAAAAGCATAAGTTATTGAGAAGAAATAATTTCACCCTCATCGAAATGGCCGTGGTAATCGTGATTATCGCACTACTGGCCTCTATCGTCACCCCGATGTACTTCCACCACATCAAACGGGCGAAGTCCAGCACCGCCAAGGCGCAGATCCAGCTGCTGGAACAGGCTATTTTTGACTTCCGTCTTGACACCGGCAAACTGCCGGAACAGTCCGCCGGATTGGACACCCTGTTTAAAAACGTCTCAGGAATCGAAAAATGGGATGGTCCGTATTTGAGACAGGGATTACCCAAAGACCCTTGGGGCAATAAATACGAGTATAAATGCCCCGGAGAACACGGCGAATTCGACATCATCTGCTATGGAGCAGACGGTCAGCCTGGCGGTACCGGCGACAATGCCGATATCGGCAACTGGCTGGAGGAAGATGGAAAATAGTTTACAGTTCACGGTTTACAGAAAAATAATGCGACGCCAATATTTCACCATTGCCGAACTCGTGGCGGTAGTCGCGATCATTCTGATCGTCAGCGGACTGGTGGTCGGACAGATCGGCAGGGTTCCGGCATTCGCATCGCTGGAAAGATCGGTGAGTGAGGTTGAACGGCTGTTTTCCTATGCCTCATATCTGGCGGTGACGCGCGGAAAAACCGTCGCCATTGTTTATTCCCCCGGAAAGAGGGAGTTCCGGCTCGCAGAGGCCGTAACTGAAGAAAAAACCGAAGATACAGCACGTAAATACCTTAATGACCAGTACGGGACGATGCGCATTAATCCGGGTATCGATTTTGAGATGGAAAACGTCGATGAGCAAACGGCAAATGACACCGAATTTCTCTGTTTTCCCGATGGTTCAACTTCCGGCCCGCCCATGAAATTCACCCTGAAGAAACACACAATGAAAATACGGATATCACCATTGACCGGTACTGTCATACGGGAGGAGGCCCCCGGTGAATAGAAGATATTTTACCTTGGTTGAAGTAGTGGTGGCACTGGCAATCCTGACCATGGGCATACTGGCAGGCATGTCACTGATGGCGGCCTCCCGCGATCGTACCGCCAAGGCCACGGCCCAATGGCGGGAACAGCATATCATGACCCAGGCGATGGAATATTTCATGCTTGCCGGAATCGACAACGGCGTCCCGGAAGACGTCTTCCCATACCGCGATTATTCCGTTACCGCCGAGTATTCCGCGCCTCAGAACCTTCCCGCCGACATGCAGGATACCATCGCCGGCTGGAAACTGGTAACGATGACGGTAACATTGCGTAACGCAAATGGAACGGTAGTCCGTAAGATGTCGGTGGATCGTATCATCAAGGATGGTGACTGATGGCTTACAGACGCAGCAATTTCACGTTACTGGAAATGGTGGTGGCGCTGGCAGTCTTCGCGGTCGCAATGACAACCATCGGCATGACGCTGTTTGCCATGCAGCGGAGCTGGAGAAAAATCACGGCTGAAGGCATTTCCATGCAGAAGATACAGTTGATCGACCGGATAGTGGACAGCGCCTTCCGTAACGCAATCCCGTTTCATTGGAAAACCGATGACAACAAAGAGGTGATGGTCTTCAAGGGCGACAGCGATTCAATCCTTTTAACTTATATGCACCGGATCGGAAGGGTGGAGGACGGCGCCATCCGTTTCATCCATTTTTACTGCAAAAACAACCGCCTGATGGCCGAATACCGCCGAACTCCAATACTGCCGGATCAGGAGAACATAGGCAAGACCGACAGCGAAGTCCTTGCCACCGGCGTCGATCGCATCGAGTTTAAGTATGGCGACGTCTCCGAAAAAGAACTCATCTGGTATGACAGCTGGGACGCGGCAAAGATGCTCAACATTCCAATGGCGATCCTGATGAAGGTTTACTGGCAGGACGGGCGCAGCGAAGTGTGGCTGCGCCGGACCGCGGGTGCCGGACAATATCAATCTATGGGCGTACGCCTGAAACCAATCCCGCAATAGGTGAGTGATGAAATCATACTCCATCCATCCTGTTCGTCATTCTCCCGCCTCCTGCGAAAGCGGCGCGGCGTTAATCGCCGTTCTCAGTCTGATGCTGCTGATGGCCGTCATCGTCGCTTCGGTGGTGACCTCGTCACAAAGCACGCGCTTTGCCGTGGCCGCCTCGACTCAAATGTCGGATTCGGTCTATTACTCCGAAAGCGCGGCGGCACGCGGGCTGTGGCTGCTGATGAACGACAAGGCAAAATTCACCAACCGGATCGCGTCTAAAAAGAGCGATACTCCGGAGGTGGAAAACGAACGTTTTGTCGCCAACGGCGCAACCCACCGAATCGAATGCGACAACATCGCCATGTCATTAAAAATCACCGACATGTTTTCCGGCATCAATATTGCCGGATTCAACCCCGCCGAAGCCATGAATTACATGTCCACCGCGCTGGAGAAAGATCCCGAACGTCGCGACGAACTGGAAGCCTTTAAAACCCGACTGATGGACTATGTCGACCAGGACGATCACATCCGGCCCAATAGTATGGAAAGCGCCGACTACACGTCTTTGGACCTGACACCGCTGCCGCGTAACAGCCAGATGGAATATCGCGAGGAGATACTGCTCATCCCCGGCTGCGGTAAATTCTTCCCGCCGGACGAGAACGGAGTGCTCAGCTGTATCAACATCATCCCGCCTGCCAGGGTCAGGGTCGGAACAAACACCCGCCCCAATCTCTACAGCGCGCCGGATCGTCTGATCAAGGACATGTGCAATTTAGAGGAAGACGAACTTGCTCTGGTCAAAGAGGCGCTCGATCGCTGCCGCGAGGAACAACTCTCTTTGGAAGACGCTTTTTACCAGCAGCCGCAGCTGTTGACCCGTCTTAAAGCGCAATTTTCGACCAGCGAAACAGGTTATTTCACCTTGACCATACGTCCGGCGCCAGATGCCGGCATTGCCGGGCGGACTCTGGTAATATCGCTGAAAGTCGACAGCAACATCACCTCCGACGGCTTACATTTTATACAATGGCAACTATATTGAAAGACTCTCAAAGACACATGAAGACCAATTCTTGCATCATCACTTTTCTGTTGTGTTCGGGGTTGAACACCTTTGCCGCGCCGACCATCGCAGTCGATAACGACCGCATCGATTTCGGCCGCTATCCGGCCAATCGTGAGCAGAAACACACATTTACCATCACCAACAAGGGCGATAAACTTCTGAAAATTACCAAAGTTCGCAAGACCTGCGGTTGTTCTGAGACCATACTCGATAAGGATGAACTCAAACCTGGCGAATCCGCCAGTCTGACCGCCTCTATCAAAGCAGAATCAATCGCCGGACCTTTCAGCAAAAGCCTCTTCATTGAAAACAACGATCCAAAACAGAATTTCCTGATGTTGACGCTGAACGGACAGGCCATCCCTCTGGCGGAGGTAAAACCGCAAAACAAGCTATATGTAGGGACAATCCCCGCCGGACAACCAAGAAAGCAGGAATTTATCATCGCTCCACTCCTGCCGGATACGGAATTTTCACCACCGGAGATCACCGGAGCCGCAGAAGCAAAAATGGAAAAACAACCGGACAACAAACTCAAGTTGATTGTTACTCTCAATCCAACGCCACAGATGACTTCGCTCAACTGCCGCATCAAAATCCCGGTTAAATCCCCTGCCGACTGGCAACCGCTGGAGATCACCATTATGGCTCAGGTAAAGGACGGAACCCTCAAATGATGCGTTTTTTATCAATTGTACTACTATTGTCATCGTCAATATCGTTCACCTGCGCCGGAGAAATCACGGACCAGCCAAAAGTCAAAATAGAATACTTTTTTCAGACCGGATGCCACGACTGCGAAAACGTCTCCGCCTTTATTCTTCCACAGCTTGAGGAGCGCTTTTCCGGCCGTTACGAACTGCACAAATATGATACCGGTACCAAAGAAAACATTCTGCGGTTAATCGAGATACAGAATCGGCTGAAAATCGACGACAATCCTACTGTAGCCATGATCCTGAACGGGAAAATTTATCTCGGGGGCTTTGATAATATCAACGACAAGTTGTTTGACCAGATGGACAAATGCCTGGCAGAAGACCCGGTAAAAACGCCAGCAGCATCGACTGGCGTTCCGCCGCAACGGACCTTCTCCCCGGCTGCGGTCATGCTGGCCGGACTTGCAGACGGGGTCAACCCCTGTGTCTTTTCCACCCTTATTTTTTTTATTACCCTGTTACTGTCGATGAAAGCATCAAAAATAAAATTGCTGCTGGCGGGTGGCATCTACTGCCTCGCCTGCTTCCTGACCTATCTGTCAATCGGCTTCGGCATCTTCCGTTTCCTGAAACTATTTTCCGGTTACCACGGATTACAGACAGCATTAAACGTAATTCTTTTCGTAGCGCTGATGTTGCTGGCGGGGTTGTCGTTTCTCGACGCCTGGCGCTTCCGCCGTTCCGGTAAAGCCGAAAGCGTGACACTGCAATTGCCAGACAATATTAAATCACAAATCCGCAGTATCATGCATCGCGGGCTAAAATATCACTTCCTGCTACCCGGGATCTTCGGTATCGGGGTTATGGTGACGGTGCTGGAGAGCGTCTGTACCGGACAGGTCTATGTTCCTACGCTCATTCTGCTGACCCGTGAAACCGGTCTCGCCTCCAAATGGTTTTTCTATCTGCTGTTGTACAATCTGATGTTCATTCTGCCCCTGATCGGGCTTTTTCTCGCCGCTGTGGCCGGTACCTCGCTGAGATCCCTGCTGGCGCTGAGCAAACGCAATGTTGTCACGGGCAAAATCCTGATGGGGTTGTTGTTCCTGATCCTGTCGCTTGTTCTGCTGCGGCTCATCTGACAAAAAAGCCGGAAAAACGTCCGACATGAAGTCGTCGTTTTTCCGGCCCGTTAAGCACCTGCGTTTATTTGATGACAAACAACGTGGCACTGAAGGACGGCATCGGAACGCTGAAGGATATCTGTTTTTCAGCTCCCGAAGAGTAGGATCCTACGGTTTCCTCCTGCAATGAACTCTGGGTATTGATGCTGTCAACCAGTGCAATGCTGTTTTCACATTGCGCCTGGGTGACGCCGGCCTGAGTAGCAATTTTCCATGAATTGGCCTTTGTCTTCGACAGTTCATACTTGGTAACAGTATAAGTCCTGTTGGCTTCGAGCCCCTTGACCAGAAGATTTACCGTTGTGGTATAATCATTCTGGGGATTGAGGTTAAAGCTGTAACAAAGGACCTTGACCCCTTCACTGTCA
>QKAL01000303.1 GCA_003246475.1 Lentisphaerota bacterium | reverse complement strand
CAGCAGGACTGCCAGCAAATAGGTCAGCCAGCCAATGCTTTTTCCCCGCCCGGCCAGTACTTTGATCAACGGATAGGTGATGAATCCCAGAATCATTCCATCGGCAATACTGTAGCAGAACGGGATTCCGCTGATAATCAAAAAGGCTGGTATCGCCTCGCTGAAATCATCCCAGTCAATATCCTTGATGTTCTTCAGCATCATCGCGCCGACCACCACCAGCGCCGGAGCTGTAATCGGCATATATCCGGCAATGACCTTGATAAACGGGGTGAGAAACATCGCCAGCATAAAACACAGCCCCGCAACCACGGCGGTCAACCCGGTACGCCCACCCGCCTCGACGCCGGTCACGCTCTCAATAAATGAGGTCACAGTACTGTGCCCGAGACAGGAACCGGTCACCGTCGCAGTTGCGTCGGCGGCAAATATCTTCGCGGAGTTCGGCAATTCACCATCCTTCATCAATCCGGCACAGGTTCCTACCCCGATCACCGTCCCCAGAGTATCAAAGACGTCCATAAACGTAAAAATAACAATCAGTGGGAGAAGCTGCCAGAAATAATGCATCACCCCGGCAATGTCCATATGAAACAGCAGCGGACGTGGGGCCGCCGGGACTCCGAACGGTTGGACAAAAGAGATTTCCCCCAGCAATGCCGCCAGTAATGAAGAACTGACTATCCCAATCAAAATCGCGCCACGGATTCTTAAGATATGCAATACTGAAATCGTGACCAGCCCGACCATGAACACCAGCGACGCTGCCGTAGTAAAGTGCCCGTTCAACACATAGTGCCCGCTCTGGGTAACAATCACCTGTCCATTCTGCAGACCGATCAGAGCAATGAACAAACCAATCCCCGCGGCAATGGCATTTTTCAAACTCGGGCTGATTGCATCCATTATCAATTTACGTACATTCAGAAAAGAGATTACCGCAAAGACAACCCCGGAAACGCATACCAGCCCCAGTCCAAGCTGCCAAACGGCATCTGATCCCGCCCGCATCCCCGGCAGCGCAGCACATACCGGCAATACACTAAGGACAAAATAGAAGTTCTCTCCCATTCCGGGAGCCAGTCCAACCGGAAAGTTCGCCAGTATGCCCATCAGCAGACAGCCGATTGCCGAAGCAATACAAGTCGTTGTCACCAGCGCGTCGAAACTCATCCCGGTGTTCATATTGAACATCTGTCCGGACATGATAGCCGGTTGGACAAAAATGATATACGCCATGGCGGCAAAAGTCGTTATTCCGGCAAAGACCTCCGTACCGCAACGGCTGCCGCGTTCCTTAACCTGAAAAAAACGCATGATCAGATTCATATATAACTTCCTTTCACATCATTTATTTAAAAATTTTTTTATCCAGAATACCATAAGGGTTCAAAGCCGTCCTGACGGTTATCGCCAACGCCAGATAAACCGTAAGCGAACTGCCGCACAGAATCGCCAACATGATCGCAATCTGATACTTGATGGCAACCGCCGGGGCCGCGCCGCCAAGAATGGTACCGGTCATCATCCCCGGAAGCGCCACCAGACCGATGGTAGCGATCGAAGCTAGCGTCGGCGCCAATGCGTTCTCCAACGCTTTGCGCATAAACGGAGCCCAAGCCTCGGCACATGTCGCCCCCTGCGACAACCGGTAGCAATACTCCTCTTCGCGATCACGCATTCCACTATAAAACGACTTGATCCCGATAATATTGGCGTTCATACAGTTGCCCATTATCATCCCACCGATGGGAATAAGATAGCGCGGGGAAAAAAGCGGGGTTCCAGCCAACAACACCCCCGTAAAAAAAAGCAGAGGTATGGCAGTTCCGAGTGCCAACGCCACCAACATCGGCAGTATAAAACAACGCCAGCGCAGATTACTGCTGTTAATAGTCGTTATGCAGGAGACCGTCAACATCACCAGCAGCCACCCCAACGTAAGCAGTGGACTGTTCAGTTCAAAAATAATCCCGAGATAGAACCCTACCAACAGCAGTTGTACCGTCATACGGGAAACCGCGACCACTGTCCGTCGCCACATTTTCACCCGGCAAACAGTCATTACACTCAAGGGGACAAGCAACAGTAAATAAGCCATAAACAAGCGTAGCGGAGACAGATCGATAATATTGTTCATGACACAACCTCCAGACTGAGCAGACGGTCAGCCGCACGACAGAGATCAGGATCATGAGATACCGCCAGTACCGCCCGACGCGCTTTCTGTTCAAGCAGAAACTCCACCACTGCCCGCCGGTTTTCCGGATCAAGCGCAGAAGTCGGCTCATCCAGCAGAAGCAACGGACGCTCCAGCATTACCGCGGCTATAAGCCCCATCCGCTGGCGTTCTCCCCCTGAAAGCAGTGAAAATTCCTTCGTTAAAAGTTCCTCGTCAAGGCGAAAACGCCGCAGAAGTGATGTAATACCTTCACGCTCCGGTTTCAGGCACGCATTTGACTTGAAACCAAAGGACTGTTCTAGAAACTCACCGGCTGTAATCCCGTTCATCTGGAGACTTTGAGGCAGGTAAGACAGAGAATTCCGGATCGCAAAAATATTTGCTGCGGTCAACGCCATACCGTTAACGCATATTTCCCCTGCCCGGGGAATAACAAAACCGCATATCGCCCGCAGAATCGAGGTTTTTCCCGAACCGGACGGCCCGTTTAAAACCACCAGCTCCCCAGTCTCAACCCGGAGAGAAAACGCACCGTGCACCACGGTTTGGGAAAACGCCAGATC
>QKAL01000309.1 GCA_003246475.1 Lentisphaerota bacterium | reverse complement strand
GGAATTAAGTATGACCAGACTCTTGATACGGTGCGGATGGCGCACCGCAAATCCCATCCCGATAGCACCGCCCCAGTCATGAACCACCAGAGTGATACAATCCACTTTCAGCGAAACCACCAGACTTTCCAGATTCTCGATATGAGTTTCCAGACGATACTCAAAATCCTGGGGTTTGTCAGACAAACCGCATCCAAGATGATCCGGGACAATAACCCGGTTCGTCTTACTGAACTCCTCAATCAACCGCCGATAAAAGAAAGACCAGGTGGGATTGCCGTGCACCATCAGGATCGGCGCGCCCTTTCCCTCGTCGATATAATGATATTTGTACCCTTTAACAATATGATAATTGGACTTAAAAGGGTATATTTCACGTATTTCAGATAAATCAGTTTTCACCATTTAACCCCGAGCATTGTACAATTTATTCCACTGCCGATGCCCAGCATCGCCAGAAAATCACCGCGTTTTAAACTTCCCTCCTCCTCCGCCATCGCAACCGCCAATGGACAGGACACCGAACCGACATTCCCCATATAGGCCAGATTGGAAAAATCTTTGGCAAGATCCAGCTCAAGACGTTCAAACAATAAACGTTTATGCGCCGCCCCCACCTGATGAGTACATATACAGTTTAAATCTGTTCCAGTCAAGCCGGTTTCACGATTAAATTCAAGCCAAGTTTTTCTTGCGGTTTCAACCCCTGCATGCATTAACGCTTCCGAGTCGGTATTCATCAGCGTTTCGGCGGAATCGTTCATCCCCTTGTCGGCATTACCGCGACAGAGATGATTGTACTCCGTCGCCGCCACCGAAGCTTCGCAGTAAAGAGTGTGACCGTCCGGGCAAATATCCCGGTGACTCATCACGACCGCAACCGCCCCTGAACCGATAGTCAAAGAGGCAAACAATGGCTTTATGGTCTTCCGGTTGATCATCGGATCATTAAGCATGGAACGGATCGTACTCTCGACCAGGGCGCGGCTATTCTCGCCCGCCACCAGCATTCCAGCCCGGATCCGACCGGTCTCGATCATACCTCCAAGCACCACCATACCAGTAAGAATCCCCAGACAAGCATTCGAAATATCAAAAACCAAAGCATTGCCGGGCAGACCCAAAGCCTGATGTACTACCGTCGCAGTCGCAGGTTCCAGAAAATCCCGACACACGGAACAATTAATCAGGCAACCGATGTCGTCTTTCGACACCGCCATTTTTTTCAGAGCCTCCCGTCCGGCCATAATCGCGGCCTGACTTGGCAGCGTCCCCGGAGCCCAAAATCGCCGTTCCTTGATGCCGGTCATCAGCTCCAAACGTCCCGGCGGCAGGTGCAGACGCTCATAAACCGGCGCCAGCTGCGCCTCTATCGCTTCCGAAGAAACCGCTTCCGGAGGCATAGCATATGCAAAACAGTCTATGGCAACATCACGATATATCATTATTGTGACTGCTGCTTCATCAAAGTGACCATAAAGTCGTTCTCCGGTGTCAGCTGTACTGAAATAAGCTTTGCAGGTAAATCCGTAAAATCCTTGTTATTAAGGAATGCCATAAAATATTTACGGATGTGGGCCAGAGTCATCTTCGTTGCCGGAATCATGCCCACCTTGGTATCGGTAATGGCAAAAGTGGTGTTCTGAGCCACTCTCCAGTGGTACTCGTCACTGGTTTCACCTTCCTCAAGCTTACCGATAATCGTGAAAGTAAACGGAAAACCATAATAGAGCTTACGGAAGGAGAAATTCACCAGACCATCCTTAACGACTATAACCGCCTGGGTTCCGCCCTCCTTGATAACCATCTGCTGAACAACCCCGCCGGCATCAACCTGTTTTACCAGCCGCTCGGAGCTCTGATCTTCTTTGGTCAGGACGCTGACAGCCCCGTCAATCTGCTTTTTATACACATCGTCCTGGTCGCTGGGAAAATTAACACCGGAAGGGGCAAGGAACAACGCGCCGAGGACGCCGAAAAAAGCAAAAACAATCAAAAGGAATATGAGTTCAAACAGCGTCTTGCACCCTTTATGTTTCTTGACGACCTTGACCTCGCCGGGATCCAGCGTATTCATATCCAGTTCATTTCCACACTGGCGACAGAAAAGGTCTCCCAAAGGGTTTTCGTTTCCGCATTTCGAACATTTGATGGTAATGGCCATTTTTCATCAGCTCCTGCTTATAGGCTTATACACTACTTGCGAGACTGGCGGGAATTACTTCTTCCCATCCTGCCCGTCGGCATTCCCGGCTGGTTTGCCGCATTTTTTCTTATAATCATTACAGTAAAAACCAGGTCCTTTAAAAATCACCCCGGCCCCGGTCCCCAGCAAACGCTTCAGGGACTGTTCACCGCACTCCGGACAAACAGACAATGCATCATCCTTCATGCTCTGAAATTTTTCAAAACGATAACCGCACTTACGACACTCATATTCATAGGTCGGCATGATCTTACACCTTACGCTGAAGGGAAAAAATCGTCCCTGTTGAACTGATAACTGCGATTACAAAATTCACATTTAATCGTCGGACTCTCATTGCTCTCAAAAATCTGCTTCAGTTCGTCTAGTCCCAACGTCCGCATCGCCAACAGCAACTTCTCACGGTTGCAACTGCAACGATACTCCGGGACCCCGGCAAAACTGTAAATCAGCCGATCCGCAGCGTCAGGAAGCTTTATATTGGTCAATGCCTCAATAATCTTCCACAACTTCTTCTCACAAGGCATGACCTCGCGTAACAGTTGCTGGATCCGGTCACTATGCAATTCCATACGAACCTCGGCGAACATTTCCAGATCACACCCCGGCATTGCCTGAAGCATAACCCCAGCCGCACAGCCGATCGGTCTTTCCGGCGACGCATTGAGAACGATACAACTTTCGATTTCAGTTTCCAACTGATCGCTGGTCGAAAAGAAAAAGGCCAGATCATCCGGAATATCAAGCAGACCGGCCTTAGCCATACCAGAGTTGAGAATACTCCCGGAATCGGACTTAACCACACTGATCATTCCGTCTTCCGTCCCATAAACATCGGTCTCGTCTCCAGCCTTGCTCATCAGCCGGGTCTCCGACGGAATCCCGCGGATATGCCCATCGGCATTCGCATCAATAACAATCCGCCGCACCATGCCCTTATACTCCCAGCGGATGGTGTAACGCTCCGTGCCGTCAAGCAACGGAGTACACAGCAGACCGGCAATCAGTGCCTGACCGAACAAAATGGACGACACCGGATCAGTATCGTGAATACGCACAGCTTCAGAGACAGTCGAAGACGCCTCGGTCAGCATGAAGCGGATATTGAGATCCTTTATCAACCCACGCAGAATATAATCGCTTTTTTCCATAATATCAACAACGCTCGAAATTTCTGCGTCATGCCCCGCCGTTATCGCGAAAAGTGATTACATCACCCGTTCCAACGTGATTTCCGGATCGATCTCTTCGCGGAGAATACGCTCCAGTCCGTCCTTAATCGTCACCGTGGCATGCGGACAGCAACCACAGGCACCTTTCAGACGCAGCTTTACCGATTTTCCGTCAATCGACACAATCTCCAAGTCGCCGCCATCGTTCTGAAGCAATACCCGGAGTTCTTCCAGTTTGGCTCTAATCTGTTTTTCCATTTTCGGTCTTCCTATTTGCCGGAGGATTTCATTTCCCGACGGCCATTGTTATTAAATCCATTAATTCAAAATAAAAATTTAACATCACTCAGCCGCGATGCAAACTCTTTGAGCACTTTTTCTTCTTCATCTTTGCCGCCGCGCGCTACAAAGGTGGCGCTGAAACGCACATAATGCCCGGCATCATCCCAGGGAACAGTGCTGATAAGTTTTTCCCGGATCAGCCACTGGCTGAAATCCTCACCGGACTCGAAACGCGTTCCCTCAACCGTACCTTTCGGCGCCCGCACATACAAATAGAACGAACCGGCAGGCACTTTAGCCGGGAAGCCGAGTTCCTGCAGCGTACGGGTCATGCTCTGGAGACGGCGCTCATACTTGGCGCAGATCTGCGGAGTAATGTTGGACTGGTCGTCGAGCGCCACGATCGCCGCTTTCTGAATTGCCGCGAACTGCCCGCTGTCGGCGTTGTCCTTCACTGTCGCAAAAGCCTTTACCGCCAATGCATTACCGCATACCCAGCTCAAGCGCCATCCGGTCATATTGAACCCTTTGGACATGCTGTGCAGTTCGATCGCGCAATCCTTGGCGCCGGGAATAGACAGAATGCTCAACGGCTTGCCCTTGAAGTTCAACGGTGCATATGCGGCATCGGAAACTATCAGTATCTGGTTTTTAAGAGCAAAATCTACCGCCTTGCAGAAAAATTCCTCGGTGGCCGAGGCCCCGGTGGGGTTGTTCGGATAATTCAGATACAGCAATTTAGCGCGCTTTCTCTGATCCGCGGTCAGGCTCTCAAGATCGGGCATAAAACCGTTCTCTTCCAGCAAAGGAAGATTGACCACTTCACCGCCGAGATATTTAGTCCAGGTCCCCATGACCGGGTAACCCGGAATGGTCATGATCGTGATGTCGCCAGGATTGATGAAACAGGCCGGCAACAGACTCAGCGCCGACTTGCTGCCGATGGCGTGACAGACCTCATTTTCGGCATCAAGCTCAACCCCGTAAAGAGAACTCATGTAACGGACGGCTGCCGCCTTGAACTCTCCGATGCCGTTATCGGCATAGATCCGGTTTTCCCAGTTGGCGGCTTCCTCCGCCAGCTTGGCGACCACGCCGGGAAACGCCATGTCATCCGGTTCACCAACGCCCATATCGATCAAAGTCTTACCGGGGTTGGCCGCCATTGCCGCCCGCTTGGCACGCTTGATCTTCTCAAATTTATAGATAGTGGTATCTTTTCCAAAACGATTGCCGCCGATACGATCGGCAAAGTTGAGCTGCAAATAACTTTCCGCTTCCGACATGATCTGTAATTCCTGAATTAATGGTCCAATATAGTAAATTAACTTGTTTTTTCTATTTTGCCCATATAGAATACCAAAAAGAGACGCTATTTCAACTCTTTTTGCAGTTTTTTTTCAGGATTTGTCACGCCGTCGCCCCTGTTGCGCCTGAACTGCGGCGCCAAGATGACGGATAATATGATTAAATATTACATGTAAGGAAATATCATGCAGGAAAAAATCATTATCGAAGGCTGTGAGTTCGATGGCTATAAAATCGCCATGGGCAACGGTAACTTTCTGGTCATCAAGGGTTCGTCCGGGTTTCTCGGCTGCGGCTACGTCAATATCGAGGCGGCGGACAGACTCGGGGACTGCGCCGCCATCGTTACCGGGGTGAAAAATTTCGAAGACATGTTCAGCGCCAAGGTGGTCAAAGTCAGCCGCAAGGCCGCCGAATCAGGTATCTGCGAAGGCATGACCGGGCAGGACGCCCTGATGAAAATGATTCGCTGAACCATGAAAATTAAAGTTATTGCCGACGACAAGATCCCCTTTCTTCGCGGAGTTCTGGAGCCATTCTGCGACGTGACCTATCTGCCCGGACAGGTCATCTCCGCAAAAGATGTCCGCAATGCCGACGCACTGCTGACCAGAACCAGAACAGCATGCAACGCCACGCTGCTTGAAGGGTCAAAAGTACGCTTCATCGCCACCGCCACCATCGGCTTCGACCACATCGACACCGCCTACTGCCGCGAACATGGCATCTTCTGGACCAGCGCGCCGGGATGCAACTCCGGCTCAGTCAGGCAGTATGTAATTTCCGCACTGGTTAATCTCGCCGCCGGACACCATCTGAAACTGGCAGGTAAAACTCTGGGAGTAATCGGCGTCGGGCAGGTCGGCGAGAAGATCGTACAAGCTGCGGAAGTTCTGGGAATGCGGGTGTTGAAAAACGACCCGCCACGTCAACGCAAGGAGGGCGCCGAGGACTTTGTCTCCATCAGTCGGATTCTTGCCGAAGCCGACTTCATCACGCTTCACGTCCCGCTTAATCGCGACGGCATCGACCGTACCTGGCATCTGGCTGACCACGATTTTCTACGTCAGATGCGTCCCGGTTCTTTCCTGATTAACAGTTCACGAGGTGAAGTTGTCGACAATGCGGCACTGAAAGAAGTACTGGCAGCCGGACTCCTTGGCGGCGCGGTTCTGGATGTGTGGGAAAACGAACCCGATATTGACCGCGAACTGCTCGAAAGTGTAAACTTCGGCACTCCTCATATCGCCGGTTATTCCGCCGACGGCAAGGCCAACGGAACCGCGATGTGCGTTAACGCGCTCAGCCGCTTCTTCAGCCTGGAACTCAATAATTGGCAAGTACCGGAAATCCCCACCCCGGAGCCACCTCTGATATGCTCAATCCAGGATGTTACAGTGGATGAAGAAGTTCGCCATGCGGTCAATGCCGCCTATGACATCTCTTTCGACGACCAAAATTTGCGGAACACCCCACAGGATTTCGAAAAACAGCGCGGCGATTATTACCTCCGGCGCGAATTTCCAGCCTTCACCATAACCGATTGCTCTCCGCAAGCTGCGGTTATTCTGAAAAAACTGGGCTTTGCCTGTCGATAAAAAACAGAGTAAAACTGGACAAGCCAGTCCGGAACGATATATTATCTCCCGTGACCGAACGTAATTAAGGGATTTGAAGCTTGAACATCTTGCGTATATTTACCGTATTGTCAGTATTATGCATCACAATGCTGCTGACCTCCTGCGCGCAGCAGGACGGACGGCACCCGCTCTATATCAAGGCCCAGCGCAAGATCCAGGCCGGCGAATATCCCGAAGCGGAAAAACTACTACTGGCGTACCTTAAGCTCAATCCCGCTTCCGCCAAAGCCCATAAAGACCTCGCAACCCTTTACGACGACCGCCTCAACGCCCCGCTGCAGGCTCTTTATCATTATCGCCAATATATCCTGTGTGCCCCCGATGCCGCCGACGCCGCCACTGTAAAAAAATGGATGGAAACAACTGAGCACAAGTATTATCTGCAGTTGAAAGATAATTTCAACGATCCGGAAGACATCAAATCACTCCGCTACCGGCTGGAGATCAACACCGAACAAACTCGCAAAATCCAGGATCGGCTGACTCAGACCGAAGAACAGTTCAACAAACAGACCGACCAGTACAAGGACGCCATGGTAAAATCCAACGCGACCGCTGACAGCTTCAAAAACGAACTGCAAAAGCAACAGAAGAGGCAGTGGGAAGACGCCTATATCATCAGCAAACTGAAGGGCCAGCTCGCTGACATCAAGAAAAAAGAGTGTGACCTCATTCAGGAAAACAACCAATTGAAACTGGAACGCCAGGACCAGGCCAAGGAAATCGCCGCACTGAAACTTGAACTGCTGGAACGTCCCCCCAAGTCTTCGCCACCACCCGCCAATCAGATGGCCATGCCCGGCGGAGCTTTAACCGATAATTCCGCCACCGGAATCGCCGCCGCCCAAGCAGCAGGACAAACTCCCGCCGTTCCCGCACAATCCCGGAATGCTGCCACAACCATTCCGGAAACCGCCGCCACACCACCGACATCGCCAATTACCGCCATAGCTGCCGACGACACCGTTTCAACCGCAACCGTCACGGAAAACACCAATCCGGCAGAAAAACAATCGGAGAAAAATTCCGGCGACACCTTTTACAAAATACAAAGTGGTGATACTTTAATAGGGATATCCAAACGTTTTTACGGCAGTGGAAAACATTATCAGCGGATCGTTGATGCGAATCAGTCCGTGCTGAAGTCGCCAACCTCGCTGAAACCAGGCGTGGTCATCGAAATTCCGGCCGCGGAAAACTTTAATTGACCTATGTCGTCATAGAGACGGTCAAAAGTGGAGAAAAATAATGAAAAAAAATAAGTTTTTATATATTCTTTTGCCCGCACTTGTGCTGTTGTTTTCCGCCGGGTGCAAGGGATGGCTCATCGGCTCAACCCCATATCAGGAAGTTAAATATTTTGGTCTGAAGACACCCGCCCCGTTGCCGGACAACGGAATAAGAATCAATGTATTGATGCTTAACAACCTCTCCGCCACCAAAACAAAAATGCTTTACCGCGATTCATCCTACTGTATCCTGCAGGACGATTACAACAAATGGATCCAATCACCCTCTTCAATTATGCGGCAGTACCTGCAATGTGCGTTTAACAGTGAAAACAGCAAGACCGATGTCGGTGAAGCCAGCTGTTACTACCTGTCCGGCTCCATCGTCAACTTTGAGATCAATCTGCCACAGAAAGAAGTCATCCTCGGTATGGACTACCGCCTCCAGGCCGTAAGCAACCGCGACATCGCGCTGGAGTACTCCCGGACTATCCATGAACCTTTCAACGAACCGACGCCGGAAGCCTTCGCCGCTGCCATGAGTAATGCCGCCGACAAACTCAGCCGTATTATTCAGCTTGAGGCGGAGGTGCTCAATAAACATGCCGCAGAGCTCGAAAAAGCAGGCAAGAACAAAGAGAAAGCGGCTGATGCCGCCAATAAATAACTGATGGAAACCCCACCCGCTCTCCTGCCGAAAGAACTGATTTCCGCGACGGCTATTGCCGCCAGGATCAGGGAACTTGGCGCTGAGATTTCCCGAGATTACGCCGGTAAACCCCTGACCGTTATCGCCATCGCCAACGGCGCCATCATCTTTACCGCCGATCTCATCCGGGCTATCGATCTTCCCTTGCAGCTAGATTCGATCATGCTGGCTTCCTACGGGACACAAACCGCCAGCAGCGGCGAAGTCGTTTCCCGCTCGAAACTTAAACTGGAGCTGTCCGGACGCCATGTTCTGGTTGTCGATGAGATTCTCGACTCCGGACACACCCTGATGAAAGTATTCGAACTGCTGAAGCAGGAAAAACCCATTGACGTCAAGTTTTGCGTTCTGCTTAACAAACAGGAGCGCCGCCGGGCCGATATCCGCGCGGATTATGTGGGCTTTGAAATACCGGACCACTTCGTAGTAGGGTACGGGCTCGACTACCATGAATACTGCCGCAATGTCCCCTACGTCGGGGTCATGCAGGAATAATACTCACCTCGAGCGTCCGCCTCGACCAAAAACAAAACGCTCGTAAAACACAAATTTGAGCAGAGTACTGATTCCTTGAACCAGCAGAATAACCAAGACATACCACCAGCCGAAAACATTGTGAAGCAAACAGAAAAAGCCATACTCCCCGCACCTGAAACCGGTTGATGCCAACACAAAACGCCAGAGTTGGATCAACGCTCCATGCTGCGTCGCATGCCGGTAGACGTAATGCCGGAACAACAAAAAGTTGATGCTCAACACCGTTGCCAATGCTACGGCATAGGTGAGATTTTCATTAATACCCAGCCACTCGTGCCCGCCAACACTTATCCCCAGATTAAGCACAATCGCCACTACCGTTGTCACTCCGAACCGGCAGGCCTTTTTAAACAAAGTCATGCTGAACATCTATTGCAACCCGATCCTGCCCGTCTTCTGCGGTACGGCCATCATCATCCGCCGCGAACGATAACCGTCTTGCAACAACAGGACTTCGTACTCGCCGGAAGACAATGGTTCTGATGTCAGCACCACACAACCATCATCACCGTCAGGAATATATTGCAGTTTTTCAACTTTGATCCCGGGAATAACCTCGACAGGAAAAAAGAAGGTTTGATAAAGCGAGGCTCGTTTACTGTCTTTGGAGGAAAGCCGCCCTTCGTCAAGTTCACGATCCAGCTTGTAGACAATCGGGGTCCCGGTTGCCATCGCCTGAGCAATCCGTCGCTGTTGCCGGATCACGTTGACCATGTGACCTTCGGTCAATGGAGTATTTACCCGGCAGATAACCGCCGGGACAAGCCACACAACCAACAACACTAACTGCGCGGCATAACACACGCGCCGGTCACTTATACGGTTCCAGATATAGCGACGCCACAACTCCTGACCGGTCGTATAAAGAATAAAACCAATAACCAACACCGCCATGAAATATCTGGCATGACTGCGCTCCGGATAACGGAACGGGAACGCACCCAACACCAGATAACAATGCAGCATATACGCGGTAAACAATGCCACTGCCAGCAGTTTCTGCTTCCGGTTACCCTTGAACAGACACAGGAACATACTGACCAGCCCGATTATCAACAGGAACAACCGCGGCATCATGTCATAATATTTGCCGTGGATATCCAGCGGTCGCAGGAAAGAGAAAAGCCAGAATATCAGACTTCTCCCCGGCTCGGCTTCATCCAACGGATTCAGATGCGTGTGCTTTAACAATTCAAATCGACCAAGCCGACAGTCGAAAAGATGATTCAGAATCAACGTTTCCCCGATAAACCCTCCAGTTACGACCAACGTAAACAATACCAGTCCGGCACTGATCCGCATCCTTCCCAGTTTGAATAAAACACACGGTTCATCCGCAAAAAACAACAGGAAAAATGCTACCCCCGGCGCCCAGTACAGCGAAGTTTCTTTGCATCCGTATGCCGCCACCAACATC
>QKAL01000281.1 GCA_003246475.1 Lentisphaerota bacterium | reverse complement strand
GTATATGCGTAAAGTGCCTGGAGGGCCTTTTCCGGGTCGTAGCCGCGAGTCGGAGTGATCTCGATCTCCACATTTTCTGCGGTATAGTCATTGATCTGGGCGATCTTGATCTTACCTTTTTCCTCGGCGCGTTCGATTGAACTGATCAGGCTCTCGGTGGTTGTTGAGGCTGGGATTTCACGGATAACCAGTTTGCGTCCGACGATATCGATTTTGGCGCGGACCACGATTTTGCCGTTGCCTTCATCGTACTCGGAGACATCCATCATGCCGCCCTGGAGAAAGTCAGGATATACCGCAAACGGTTCCTTCTTAATGCAGGCGATCTGGGCATTGAGCAGTTCGTTGAAGTTGTGCGGCATGATCTTGGTGGACATACCCACCGCAATACCTTCGCAGCCGATCATCAGCAGTGACGGAATCTTAACCGGCAGTACAACCGGTTCCTTGTTTCGGCCGTCGTATGAATCAATAAATTCGGTAATATCGTTGTTGTACAGGACCTCGCTTCCCAGCGGAGACAAGCGGCATTCGATATAACGGGCTGCCGATGCTTCGTCACCGGTGAAGATGTTACCGAAGTTTCCCTGTTTATCAATAAAGAATTCTTTATTTGCCAGTACAACCAGCGCGCCGCCGATCGAGGCGTCCCCGTGCGGATGGTACTGCATGGTATGACCGATGACATTGGCGACCTTATGGAACTTGCCGTCGTGCATACGGAACATCGACCATAGAATACGGCGCTGTACCGGCTTGAACCCGTCGTCGACATCAGGAATTGCGCGTTCCTTGATCACATACGACGCGTATTCGATGAAGTTTTCGTCCATCAGCCGTTTCAGGAAGGAGTTACTTCCCGATTCGGCTTTTGCCTCAACTTCACCTTCCGCCAGTGCTTCCGGTTCTATGATTTCGCCGTCCTCAGTATGAGCAGCGTCTTCATGTATTTCCTCAGGTTCCTGAGAATCTATATTGTCGTTGTCTTCAGCCATATTCTTTTATTTTTAGTTAAGAGTGAAGAATTAAGAGTTTAAGAACAGGGAGGTGTCCCTTTTTATCCCGCTTTTTTTAGAGAAGGTATGTAAGAAACTTCTTCCATCAAATATTCTTCACTCTTCACTTTTATTTATTAAATCAGGTTTACCATAATATGGTTTTTTCGTTCCGGGGTATTTTTACCCATATAAAATTCCAGCATGTCCGGCACGTTACGCATGTGGTCGAGGGTTACCTGGACCAGCCGGATATCTTCTCCGATAAACTGTCCGAATTCATCCGGGGAGATTTCCCCCAGACCTTTGAATCGGGTTATTTCCGCGCCGCGGCTGAGACCGCCAAGCTTCTGTATCGCGGTATCGCGTTCTACTTCATCGTAGCAGTAAATGGTCTCTTTTTTATTCCTTACCCTGAACAGCGGAGTTTCCAGGATAAATACGTGTCCCGACAACACCAGTCGCTCGAAATAGGACAGGAAGAACGTCAGGAGCAGATTCCTGATATGCAGGCCGTCCACGTCCGAGTCCGTTGCGATCACGATCTTGTTGTAACGCAGATTGTCGATATCGTCTTCGATATTCAGCGTCTGCATAATATAATAAAGTTCTTCGTTTTTGTAAAGCTTTTCGAATTTTTCTCCGAACACATTCAGCGGTTTTCCCTTCAAAGAAAAAATCGCCTGGGTGTATACGTCGCGGCAACTTACCATTGATCCGGCAGCAGACTGACCCTCTGTCAGGAAGATCATGGTTTCTTCGCCGCGCTTGGAGTTATCGCCCAGATGGAACTTGCAATCCTTCAGTTTCGGAATCTTCAAGCTCATTCTCTTGGATTTTTCGCGCGACTGCTTTTTTACCGCCTGAATCTGCTTGCGCAGCTTTTCATTCTGGTTGACCTTGTTCAGGATTTCTTCGGCTTCTTCCAGGTTGCGGTGCATGTGGTCAACCAATACCTGACGTACGGCGTTAACAATCCAGCCGCGGATATCGGTGTTGCCCAGCTTGTTCTTGGTCTGTGACTCGAAAATCGGCTCTTTCAGCTTGATCCCGACCGCGCCGACGATTCCGTCGCGAACGTCCGCGGCCTGAAAATTTTTCCCCGCGAATTCGTTGATGCCTTTCAGGACACCTTCGCGAAACGCTGAAAGATGGGTGCCGCCGTCATTGGTATACTGACCGTTTACGAACGAGAAGTAATTCTCGCCGTAGTTGCGGGTATGGCAGAACGCGAACTCAATTGTTTTGTCGCGAAAATGGATGATATCGTAAAGTCCCTCGTCCTCGACCTCGTTTGTGATGAGGTCCTTGAGTCCTTCGCGGGAGTAGTAGCGTACGCCGTTCAGATAGATTGATAACCCGCTGTTGAGGTACGCATACATCCACAGCCGTTTTTCGATGTACTCCATCTGGTACTCGTATTTCGGGAACAGATTACCATCCGGTACGAACGTAACCTGTGTACCGTTCTTTTCCTCGCTGTCCCCGGTATCTTCCCGCTGGAGTACTCCGCCGCTGAATTCGGCTTCATGGAACTTGCCTTCACGGGTGGAGCGGACAACAAACTTTGATGACAACGCGTTTACAGCTTTGGTGCCGACCCCGTTGAGTCCTACAGAGAACTGGAACACATCGTCGTTGTATTTACCGCCGGTATTGATGATGGATACGCACTCGACCAGTTTGCCGAGAGGAATCCCGCGTCCATAGTCGCGCACGGTTACTTCGCATTCGTTGAAAGTGACGTCGATACGGCGGCCTGCGCCCATGATAAATTCGTCGATAC
>QKAL01000053.1 GCA_003246475.1 Lentisphaerota bacterium | reverse complement strand
AAGCAACAGAACGCGGTGATCCATAAACAGGCAGAAGAATTAAAACACCTGGCGACCCGGGATTTTCTCACCGGATTATCCAACCGCAGAGATTTTTTGGACAAAGCCCATAAGGAAGCAGCGCGGTTTAAACGGACCCGTAAACCATTTGCGATGATCATGCTGGACATCGATTATTTCAAGACCGTCAACGATACCTTCGGGCACGATTGCGGGGATACGGTTCTTTCCGGTGTGGCAAAATTAATTGAAAAATCGCTTAGAACTCATGATGTGGCAGCGCGCTGGGGCGGTGAGGAGTTTATTTGTCTGCTTCCGGAAACCGATTTGGACGGTGCATGCAACGCGGCTGAAAAAATACGGAGCTTACTGGCGTCGGTTACCCACGCGTGTGTCGCCGGTGAAGTTGCCGTCACTGTAACGTTGGGGGTCGGCACGTATGACGGGAGCTGTACGCTGGAAACCACCATCAACCAGGCCGACATGGCACTTTACAAGGGTAAACACCAGGGACGCAACCAAGTTGTCGCAGCCGATGAACAACAAAGAAAAACAGAATCATTTTGGGGAAATAAACCATGCACCGGTTAACTTCGATCTTTTTCAAAATTGTTGTCCTATGTCTGATGGGAGGGGGCATCATACTTCCGAATGCAACCAGGGCCGGCTCCAGGCAAGTTACAGCAATCGAAGATGAGGACTTGATGCTGGCAATGGCATCCGAAAACAGGGATGACAGCGAGGAACTGCGTGCATTGTTGGCAGTACTTGAGGAAGAGACCGAGATCGCCACCAAATCAAAAATGAATAATGACTACGTCCCCGGCATGGTAACCGTCCTGCACGGCGAACAACTGGAGGCCCTGGGCGTTCATACCGTGGCCGAAGCCCTGAGTCTGGTTCCGGGAATCCAGATGTCTTATAACAAGACAGGAGAGCCCTCCGCCAAGGTACGGGGGATTGCTTTCCCGTTCAATGCCGGTAATATAAAGATCATGCTTAACACTATTGCATTAAGCCGCGAAAGCTCGGGCATCAACTCGTCGGTGTTGTTGATCCCGGTCACCCAAGTACAGCGAATAGAAGTCATCCGGGGCCCGGGTTCCAGTATTTACGGAGATTTTGCCATGACCGGGGTGGTGAATATTATCACAAAAAACACCGGCGGAAGGATATCCGGCTACCTGGGAGATGACGACGCCTATGGCGGAAGCGGCCATTATGCGTATGATAATGAAGACAAGGCGTTGAAGCTCAATATGAATATCTCCATGCTGGACAACGGCCAACATGCCACCGCCGTGGATACAAATCCGGATGACGAACAACACCTGGGGGTATTCCACTGCGATTATCACAACTTTTCATTCACGGCTCAGGGGGTCCACCGTCGTGTATCTTTCGGCGTTCTACCGACTCAACCACCCGTTTCCGGGCCACCGCCCGCTCTTTCATCCGGCAGAGGCGAACTGGAAGCAAGCGACTGGGTCATGGAGGGACGTCAACGCATTGAAGCCGGAAGAAACGTTGACCTTGAAGCCTATGTGTCCTATCTGCATAACGACCGCGAATCGGATGCCCCTTCCAGCAATTTCGACGGCGAGCGGATAGGAATCGGCATGGATATAAACTGGAAGCCATGGGACACGCATCAACTGCTGTTTGGCCTATCGTATACCCTGTCCGATATCGATGATGCGTTAAATGCTAAACCAAGGGAAGAGCCAACCGTCGTCTCCGATATCAACCGGGAAAATTTCTCGGTGGGCATCCAGGATCAGATTACCCTGACCGACCGCTTTTCTCTTACCCTCGGGGGGCGGTTTGACAAATACGATGATGTCGGCAGCCTTTTCACGCCCAGGTTGGCCGGTGTTTACCGCCTCGGGGAACACCATGTCATTAAGGCCCAGTATTCCAAAGGCTTTCGCGCGCCAACCTTTTTTGAGCTTTATACGACCGGGACCCGAAAAAACGATCTGGATTTTGAAGTGATCGAAACCACGGAACTGGCCTATGTGTACCGGCGGCCGGAAATGGTCGGACGGGTCACCTTGTTCCATTCAAAAATTGCGGACGGCATATACTCGGATGGTGCAGGGAGTAACGAAAACAACGTTGATATTGAATCAAAGGGAGTCGAGCTGGAGTGGGAGCAGGCGCTGGGAGAAAAATTCCGTTGGCTGGCCAATCTCTCCTATGCCGATACCACAGACGAGCGCTCCGGCAATGCAGGCGACAATGAAAGCCTTGGCACGGCGGACTGGCTGGGCAATCTGGCGGTTTTCTGGAAGCCCTTGCCCAAGTACATGCTGACCTGCCGGCTGCTTTACGTCGGAGAGCGCCACACGACCGAAGGAATGAAGGACGGATATGAAACGGTTGATCTGACTCTCTCCCGGACGGATCTGTTTAAAAAAGGGCTGGGCCTTCGCGTCGGCGTAAAAAATCTGTTTGACGAACCGGTGATTTATCTGACCGAACGTGCAACCGGTTTATTTCAGAACGAATTTTGCGGGCAAACATTCTGGTTGCAGGTATTCTATGAATTCTGACCGGAAAAGAACCAAATCAACAGAATTGAAAATTCTATTTCAAAAAAGCCTACCTTTAAAAATACTATGGGTGTTAACCTTTATGGGAACCATTGTAGGGGCAGCCGTTCCTTCGGTTTCAGATGATTCTGCCGACCGCCGCATCACCACGGGTGCCAGGATATTCCGTGCGCTTCTGGCAGCCGACATTGACATTGACCAAAAAGTCTGTCCTGAAGGAAATCTTAAGTTG
>QKAL01000257.1 GCA_003246475.1 Lentisphaerota bacterium | reverse complement strand
GAACAGGTAAATCCTGCGTAAAGATGAATATCAAAAGAGTCGATGTTCTTCAGCGTTCCACGTTTTCTCTGGTCCGCAAAGATCGATCTGACGCCGTCGATGCCGCTCGGTGTACCGATTTGCAAAGAAACATTCCGGGACTTTTCCGCAGCCAGCATCGCATTCATATACGCTGCATAAACTTCGACGAACTCCTTCTCCGTGCCATCAAAGAAAGTCGCACCCGGTTCATTCCAGCACTCAAAACGCCACCTGCTTACTCTTTCTTTGCCGTAACGGTCAATCCAGTGTTCCACCAACGCCTGAACAATTTTTCCCCAGGCCTTTACATCTTTTGGCGGCGAATATGTACTTCCATTATTTTTCGAAACCATCTGCCGTGGAGTTGTTTCAATTGTCGGAGTTATGTCAAATCCTAATTCATTAACAGCATAATCCAGAAGCTTATCGTAATATGAGAAATCCAGAATCGGGTTCCCATTTTTATCAAAGCCTTGCAACAGGTTGTCGGACAGAAACTCACGCATTCTGAGATTCTCAATTCCGGCCTTACGCATTTTGGCCAACGCTTCTTTCGCGGTGACATGTCCGATCAGCGAAGCATATGGCAAGTCAATACATGCCCAGGTTGGTTTAATCTCAGGACCGGGAGACTCTGTATCTACCGTGATTACTCCTCCAGAGATATTATAAGGTATGCGGTCTTTGCCAACACCACGGATTATGCGGATGTTATCTGCCCAAAGATCACCCTTGGCACCATCAAAAACCCGGACCCAGAGAGCAATCTTTTTAGTTTTGCGGTTAAAGAAATTTTTGGGAAATGTCGCCTGATAATATTTCCAGTCAAGCGTTCCGTCAGACAATTTGGTTGTTAGATCATAGTGTCCCAGAGGATTACCATTCTCGTCCATTGCAACAATCTGGATTCCAGCATTGGCCCAGCATGGTTTATTATTTGCCCGGACAATTCCTTTTTGCTTCATCCAAGCGCCAAAATACAACTCCTCTCCATTATATATGAAGTTTACGGAAGAAACAGTCGCCATGTTCTTCAGGTGGAGCGATTTTCCGCTATCCGAAAAAATATTTTTTGCAACTTCAACGGTTGACCTCGGAGAGGCCAGAGAAAGCTTGTCCCAGTCTTTCCCATCCTCCTTGGGGAACCAATGGTCAATTCCAAACATTCCCTGAAATGAAGGATCGCCACAAACATCTTTACCCTCAACCTCAACTGTAACTTTAAGGTTGTCAACCCACATTTTTCCCGCAGAACCATAATTTACTAAATTTACCACAAAACTATCAACACCAGCCGCAGGACATGAGAGTTTAAGTTCGTGATTCTTCCAATCGCTCTTTTGCCTGTTTAAATAGACATCCTGATGCCCGACAGCCGCGGTCCCACGGTAAAACGTAACCTGAACTGCGCCAATGTGCCAATCTTCCTTGCCTTGAGTGATCTCATCACTTTTTATATCACATCCAACGGTGATTTTCCCACTCACATACGGAAAATTCTGTGTCGTGATACAACTTCCCGGAGGCAGCTCCAGGCATTTATCTGTGCGATTACGGACGACAGACGTTCCATGCGAACCCCATTGTCTGGTTAATATTTCTTTCCACGCGTTATTATTAAAGTCCACCTTTAAATCAAGCAACGTTGCGGCATAAGCCATATTACTCAAGAACAGGCACAGAACAAGAGAGGACAACTTTCTAAATCTATTAATCATTACTATCTCCATATTATATTCACTCTTCTTATAAAATATTACCATACATCAACGGGATCATCCATCATCTGAAGAGATATTTCACCAATTTTCATGGCGGTAACATGCCCGTCGGCAAAAAGATTATTTGCTTGGCGATTGTGAATAAAGCCCATTCTGGAACTCATCGCCGGATAACTGACCGCATACCCATCCTGATTAGGGGCCTGGACATCCTGATCGTCGACAAACAAACCTTCTCCCACGATAATCTGGTTTGCTGGATTACGAAGTTTAAATAACGGATGATAACCGTTGGTGCTGTCAAAGGAACGAACCGAATCCCGCCAATACGATTGCCCGATCCGGCAATATGTCGTCATCAAATTTTTTGGCGAAGGTGCAAATTTAAGATTCTGCGGACACACCCAGACAGTGCTCGTATTGTTTACTGTTCCATATTTTTTCGGCGTATATCCGAGAAGAACAAAATTCCAATACCAAAAATAAGTCCCGGCATCTTGAGTAACGTTTTTCGGATGACGGCAATGCATGATATAACCATTATAGATATAACCATTATAATCTCCCGTATAGGATTCTATCGCCAGACCCAGCTGTTTTAAATTACTCGTACAATGAATTTTCAGTGCAGTTTCCCTGGCCTTGTTGAGTGCAGGCAATAGCATCGCCGCCAGAATCGCAATAATTGCTATAACCACGAGGAGTTCGATGAGCGTAAAGCGTTTTTTCATTTTTTTCTCCTTTTGAGTTTATCGATATTTTAACAAGACTCTCTCTCGATCAATTTACAACGGATAAATTCCTGGCGTTCGCCCTTCTGCTTGCCGGAAAGTTTATCAAACAGGATCTCAGCAGCCATTGCGCCGATTTCTGTAAACGGCTGCCTGACCGTCGTCAGTCGGGGAATCAACATCTGCGCCCTCGGCAAATCGTCAAATCCCGCCACCGCCATATCCTTGGGCACCTCCAACCCTCGCGCCTGCATATAACGTATTACATTGACTGCGACAATATCGTGGGGGCATAGAACCACATCAGGCGGCTGCGACAATGACAGCAATTCTGCAATCTCTTTTTCCCCCTGATGATCCAATTCGGTCTCAGTCATTATCCGGAGATATTCCTCCCGAATCGGCAATCCGGCCTTCTGCATCTCATCACGGAATCCGAAAAACCGCTCATCCGATGTATAAATACCAGGAAACCCACGGATAAAAGCAATGCGGTGATAACCCTTGTCGATGACATAACGAGTCATGTCCCGCATGATCTTGTAATTATCGCACCCGACAAAGCTGTACCGTCCAGTACTGCCGTTGCTGATGAAACTGTCGATAACCACATAGGGGATGTGTTCTGACTCGAAACGGGCCAGTATCTCAAGATTGTCATAATGAGAGTTACTGGTATTCAACGGAGTATAAATCAACCCCGCGATATTGTTATTCCGCAGTTGCAGTATATATTCCTCAACCTTGTCGCGTCGATTGCCGGTACGACAAAGGATCACTGAACACTTATTTGCAAACGCACGGTGCTCGATTCCCTCGACGATCCGATCGTTAGCTCCCTGAATTTCCAGTTGATGAAAAAATGCCGGGATCATTACTGCAATGATGTTGCTGCTGTTACGGTTTAATTGTGAAAGAAACGTCCCCGCACCGCGTCGGCGCTGAATTACGCCCTCCCGCTCCAACGTGGCAAAAGCTCCTCTAACAGTCGTTCGCGACAATCCAAAGATTTCGCTCAACTCCGCCTCAGTCGGTAAACGTTCGCCTACTTTCAAGTCCTGCTCATGTATGTAGTCAAAAAACTTCTTTTTCAATAATTCCGTTTTCCGGTCCATATATCACCGTAACTGTTATTGTTCATACCAATATTATATTTCAAGTAATACCAATTGTCAATAGTTGGTATTACGAATATCCAAGAAAACTTAACATTGCATTTGCGACAAACACCTCTCGCGGCAAGTATTACGATAGAGCCATCCCCCACATGGTGCACCAATAAAAAAACCCCCGGAACCGTATCAGCTCCGAGGGTTGGACTTATTTCTTAAGCCTTAGCGCTTACTGGATCTTGGCGCCGAAGAGCTCACCGCGACGATTTTTCGCGTAAGCTTCGGGAGTATGCGCCGGGTCGGCCGGACGTTCTTCACCGTAGCTAATCGTCTTCATGCGGTTTTCCGCAACACCCAGACCGGCGAGGTACTGCTTGATAGAAAGCGCACGGCGTTCGCCAAGGGCACGGTTGTATTCCGCACTGCCGCGTTCGTCGCAGTTACCTTCGATGATCAGACCGACACTGGTATTCTTATTGAGATAATCGGCGGTCTGCTCAAGCTTGCTGCGTTCGCTGGCGGCAATACTGTCCTGATCGTAGGCAAAATAGACAGTCGGGAATACGAGGCCGGGAATCTTGGGCCATTCGCCGGGGCCTCCGCTAAAAACATCACCACCGCCATCCTTAACTCCAGTCGGACTGAGCATTTCACCGCTGCCGCCGGTACCATCTCCAAAACCGCCGCCAGGACCGAGCTCGCCAGGAGCGGCAACGGGACCGGGAACCACACCCTGCAGGGACGGGTCAATATCCTCAGAGGATCTGAACCAGCTGCAACCGGCTGAAAACGTTAAAATACCGGCAACTACGCCAACAAAGAGAAATTTGCTTACATTCATTGAATGCACCTTTATGATTGTTTTTTGGGTTTTTTTCCAACAAATATTTTTTGACTTATAAACTAATTAACGCTATATTAACATTCTTTCTAGTAATATAGTCGAAAAAAGTAAAAAAAAAAATCGGATTGCGTTGTTTTTATGAAAATCGATTGGAAAAATTTGGGCTTCAGTTATATGCCAGTCAAGTCCAACATCCGCTACCGGTACCGTGATGGCCGGTGGGACCAGGGTTCCATCTATAACTCTGACCGTATCGAGCTTTCCGTAGCCTCTAATTGCCTGCACTACGGACAAGCCGCTTTTGAAGGGTTGAAGGCCTTTCGTTGCAAGGACGGTCGAGTGCGGATTTTCCGTCCCGCAGAAAATGCACGCCGCATGAACAAGACCAGCGCGCACCTGCTCGGACCGGAAATCCCCGAAGAATTATTCATCGATGCCGTAAAACGAGTGGTCCGCGACAATATTGAATATGTCCCGCCATATGGAACCGGCGGTTCGCTTTATATCCGTCCACTGTTGATCGGGTCCTCCGCGCAGATCGGGATTTCCGCCGCACAGGAATACGAGTTTATTATACTGGTAGTTCCGGTAGGACCTTATTACAAGGGCGGAATCAAGCCGGTCGATGCCTACGTCAGTGAGGATTGGGACCGGGCCGCTCCACATGGAACCGGGCACATCAAAATCGCCGGAAATTATGCCGCCAGTCTAAAACCGACCAAGGTCGCAAAAGAACACGGCTGCCATGTTGCGTTGTTCCTCGATCCAAGGACGCATACATATATAGAAGAGTTCGGGACCAGCAATTTCATCGGGATCAAGCCGGATGGGACCTATGTAACACCGGAATCCCCGTCAATATTGGAAAGCGTGACCAACAAATCATTGCTTGAATTGGCGCGTGATCTGGGATTGACAACAGAGCGCCGCCGCATTCACAAGGATGAGTTGGCGGATTTCTCGGAAGTCGGGGCTTGCGGAACCGCAGTAGTCGTTACACCGGTAGGACGGATTTTCATCGGCGACAAGGTGTTCTCGTACGGAGACTGCATCGGGCCGGTATTGAAAAAGTTATTCGACCACATGACAGGGCTCCAGTTTGGGGAGATTGAGGATATTCACCACTGGATGTTGCCTCTCGACTAAGCGAGACCAAACGTATTATGAGACCATAAAACGGAATGAATTGCGGTTATACGCCTTTCACTCCGTTTTTTTATTATACATAAATATAAAGGCATTTTGAGATACTATGAGAGTCGCACTGTTGTCCGATCTGCATTTTGCAAGGCATCGCAATAACGAATTGCCGTGCCGCGCCGGACATCTCGCCGACACCTTACTGCTGCGAACCGTCCACCGTCTCAACCGTTGGATTAAACCCGACTTGGTCATTATTGCCGGTGATTTACTGAACGAACCGGATGATTCCGACGCGAAACCTCTGCTGGAAGAACTTGCCCATACCATCGGGTTGCTGGAAGCCAAGTCCATCGTCATTCCCGGCAACCATGATCCAAATGCTGAGTTTTTTTTCCGGCAAATCCAACGTCCGCCAGATTATCTCGATTGCGGCGGAGTACGATTCATTCCTTTTCTTGATGACGATACGCCGGGTTATAATGCCGCCAGAAGCCGTGAGGATATTGAGCGTTTTCGCCGCCTCAGTGCGTTTGATGGACCGGTGGTTATGGTACAGCATGTCCCGTTGTTTCAGCCCGGAACGACAAAGTCCCCGTTCAATCACGACAATGCCGCGGAGATTCTTACCGCCTGTCAGGGGAATACGGCGGTACTGGCCTTGAGCGGACATTTTCACGAAGGTTATACCGCGGCAAGGAGCGGGAATTTTACCTCCATATGCGCGCCGGCATTGTGTGAGTCACCTTTTTCGTTCCTGACCATCGACATTGCGTCAGACGGGGCGGCTTCAGTACAGACCCACACGTTGAAACTACCGGAAATCCCAGGGTTGCGCGATCTGCATGTCCATACCCACATGGCTTATTGCAGCGAGAACATGGAAGTGGGGAAAACGTTGGAGCTGGCAGGTCTTTTCGGCCTTGAAGAAATAGCCTTCTGCGAACATTCCTCACACCTGTACTGGGATCGCGACGGGTACAAGCATAGGCTGTACAACAGTAATGGCCTTAACGGATGCTCCTTTGACCGTACCGAAGAATATTTTGCCTTGCTGGAACCGTTCCGGCCTCAGGGGATTTTTCTGAGCGGATTCGAGCTGGATATCGACCAACGGGGAGAACCTGTAATTCGACCGGAAGTCCTGACCCGGGCGGAGATAACCCTTGGCGGGGTACATTTCATGGAAAACAAAACGGATATGACCGCGGCCAAGACCGAGTTCATGTTCAAAACCAGAGCGCTGGTTGAATCTGGTATCGATATTCTGGCGCACCCTTTCCGGGCATTCCGGCGCAGCGGGTTGCCTTGCCCGGAAGAGCTTTTCACGCCGGTCGCAGAACTGCTCAGGAACAGTGGAGTGGCGGCAGAAATCAACTATCACACCAACGATCCCGAGTTGGAATTTTTCGCCCTTTGCCTGCGTAAAGGAGTGGAAATATCATTCGGGAGCGACTCGCATAATCTTTACGAAGTGGGGGAGCTTTCACCGCATCTGGAATTTGTCCGCCAATTGGGAGTCTACCGCCAATTGGACAAAGTCATGTATTCCGGACCGGCAGGTAATTGACTCCGCCCCCCCCTTGTGCCCCAGTCACGTCGCTTTATGTGGAGGCAAATCTTTGATTGCCGCGGCCACAGCATCTCCCAAATCGGCAATACGGAACGGTTTCTGGACGAAACCCCGGACATTATTTCTGTCCAGCAAATCCTCCATCCCCTGATCGCGGGTGAATCCAGATGAAAAAATCACCCTTACATCCGGATCGTATTCCATTAATTTCTGAAAAGTCTCACGTCCGCTCAACCCGGGCATAACCATGTCGATGATGACCAGATCTATATGATCCTTTTCACGGGCAAAGATGTTGCTGCCAACAATGCCATCAGGGGCAACCATAACCTTGTATCCCAGATCCTGAAGTATATCCTGGGCCAATCGGCGGACAAATTCTTCATCGTCGATAACCAGAATTTGACCATTTCCGGTTTGCGGTTGTTGAGTCGGATCAGAAGGAGCACCCTCTTCCGCCGTCACCTCGATGGGCAGATAAATTGTAAATTCTGCACCATGATCCGGTTTGCTGCTACATTCGACAATCCCCCGATGGGCTGAAATAGCACCATAGACGGCGGAAAGCCCCAGTCCGGTACCTTCTCCCATATCTTTCGTGGTAAAAAACGGTTCGAATATCCGCGGAAGAATTGCGGGAGGAATCCCGTGCCCGCTATCTTTAACCACGACTTTAATATATTTTCCCATCTGGAGCTGCCCGCCATGAAGGTGACAGAAATCCCAGTCCAGATCAACGTTCTGCGAACTCAACATAAGGGTACCGCCCTGGGGCATAGCATCGCGCGCATTGATACAAAGATTAATCAGGGCATTCTGGAGCTGTACTGGGTCTCCGTTGACCACGAAACGATCGGCGGCAAGATGTTGCCGGATTTCAATACGTCGGTCAATGCTGCGCTCCAATAGAAGAATCGTATCGCGGATAATCGCATGAAGGTCGACATTGGTAGAAACGAGTTTACCTTTACGCGAGAAATCGAGCAGTTTGCGGGTGAGGGCGGAGGCCTTCTGGGCCGCGCTGACAATGATCTCTGCATACTGCCGCATCTTCTGCTCGCCACTCAGCTTGCGCACAAGAACATCAGCCGCGCCCATGATCCCGGTAAGCATATTGTTAAAATCATGCGCGATTCCACCTGCAAGCTGCCCGATAGAATCCATTTTCTGGCTTTGGCGGAGCTGCTCTTCAACCGTCCTTTGTTCGGTAACATCGCGGAAAACCAGAACAACACCGACAATTTCTCCGGCCTCATTCAAAATCGGAGCACCGCTGTCAGCCACATGAATACGGGTTTCATCGCGGCGTATCAGTACGGCATTGCTGCTGAGCACGACAACTTTACCGGAATGCAGTACTTTTTCCGGCGGAGTGGAGATGTGTTCTCCGGTATCAGCGTCAACGATCCTGAACACTTCGTCAATATGTTTTCCAACGGCACTGTGCAGATTCCAGCCAGTCAGTTTTTCGGCAACCGGATTCATGCGAACAATATGGTTATTGCAATCAGTGGAAATAACGGCATCACCAATCGAATTCAAGGTAATTCGCAGATTTTCCTCCTGCTCGCGCAGAGCCTTAACTGCATTAGTACGATCGGTAATATCACGCATGGCAACATGATAAATCTTGTGGTTTTTTGCCGGGATGGCAGTAATGAATATTTCCGCATTGAATATCTCTCCATTGATTCTCTGATGCAGAAACTCGAAACGCAGAGCGCCGAAGCGCAAGGCATTCTGAGTTAATTCCTGCGCCACATCACGCGAAAGCCGGCCATCCGGCTGTTTTTCGGGAGAGAAATCCACGGGGCTCTTATTTATGATATCCTCCTTGCTCCGGGCCCGAAGCATCTGGATTGCAGCTTCATTGCAATCGACAAACAGGCCGTTATCAATAATAAAAAGTGCATCATATGACTTCTCGAACAGTTCCCGGTACCGGAATTCGCTCTCCTTTAACGCTTCATCCATCTTCAACTGATCCGTAATGTCCATGCCGATGGCACAGATCTGGACCGGACGCCCGGCACGATCGACATCAAGCGGAAATGTCGTAGTCAGAAACGTTTCACGCTGGTCACCCTCCCCGGTCTCAACCTGATCCACAACGACATCCCATGATCTATTGACCTCGGAAATTTCCGGCAACAAGAAATTTTCTTTTCGCAACATGAGGAACTTCCGATAACTCTCCGAACAATGAAGATCACTGCTATTTTTTTCGGTAACACATATCATCATGGGAGAATAATCTAAGATCCCTTTCAATTCCAACGCCAGGTCTTTAACCGGAGCAGCCAGCCAATTACTGATGAGATAGGTGATTATCAATGATAGAATGCCGATGATGACAACCAGAAAGATGATATTGGTCATCGTCATACGCAAACCCTGATACATTTCCGGATTGGTAATCCCGGTAAAAACCACACCGCATATCTCATGTTCAAATCCGCCGCGATAGGGAACCGCTATCTCCGTTACGTAATAACGCGACTGGTCCAGCTGACGGATCATGCTCTTTCCCGTATCCATGACATCGACAAAAATCTTCTGACGGTCACCGTCGAGTACTTTGTCGTTGAGTTCCACGTTTGAATGGGCGATGATTTTACGGTTTCGGTCAACAATAATGATATAATTGATCCGGGGTTCGTTTTTTACCAGATGCTCAATAAACTGACGCGACTGGTATTTACCGGAAAAACTGACCCGGCTAATGGAATCGGACAGCACCGTCGTCAACATCCGGTTCATCTCCCGGTTGCTGTGGAAAAGAATATTGTGGTACAGATAGGCGCCCACTAACGCCACCCCCAGCATCAGGCCCAGGACGAGCGAACTGTAACACAACGCCATGCGCAGGTTCAAACGTTGCGCAGCGCGGACAGAGCTTTCAATGGACCCGATTTTTTCTTTCTTTTCTTTCATTTCTTCCATTGATATTTCAATTGCGGTTCCCATACGGGATCTTTTGACGGCCATTTTTTCTCAAACTTACCTGGAATTGGCGCCAACCATCCTTTGTAAACATTTTCAGTCTCACGGTTTACAGGAAACGCAGGCACAAGAATATGATACGGCACCGTTTCACCGTTCAAATACGCATAAGCGGTTCGCAGAGCAACCACACCAATCGTCCCGCAGAACTGTGCGGAATCATTTTTAATGATTCCGCCATCACGTATAATTGCGACGGAATCGGAGTCGCCATCAATAGTGATTCCGGCAATCTCATTCCTGCCGGCGGCGGCCAACTCCCGGAAAACCGCCAATCCTCCACCGTCGTTGACGGTAAAAACCACATCCACGGAACCAGGCTGAGAGAAATCTTTTAATATCTGTTGTCCCGCCAATTTTCCTCTTTCGGGTTCCACTGCCTGGTAATGACCGCAAATTTTATATTCCCGATTACAGTCGCGCAAGGCATCCAGAAACCCGTCAACTCTTTCAATAGTGGAGGAAACATGCGGATATTCCACTAATACGATGGCAAGTTTTTTTTCATTAGGAAACAACGAAGAAAGATATTCCCCACCCAAATATCCGGCCTGATAATTATCGGAAGTAATATATGACACCAACGTCCCGCCGTTGATGTACTGGTCAAACGCCACCACAGGAATTGCCGCCTCATTGGCTTTTTTCAACGGAATACTGAGGGCGGCATTATCGGTGGGCTGGACAATAATCAAATCAACTTTCTGCTCGATAAGCTTTTCCATCTGCGCGATCTGACGCTCAATGCCGATTTGATCGTCGCCGGCCGTCATTGATGTGAGTTTGACCGCCGGCCTGTCAGCTTTGAGGTTGATGAGCTGCGCTTCCTGTTCCAGCCCACGGCGCATCGCCAGTTGACCGGGAATGCTGCCGGACCAATACAATACCCCGATATTGAAAGTCTTTCTGCCTGCCGCAACAGCTTCCTGATCGGCAAAGACGGGAAAAGCACAGATTATAAAAGCGACTAAACAAAGAAATCTCATCACTGCCCCCTGCCATGTCGAGATCTATTCAAAGAGGTCTAACAAATATAATGTTACATGTTGGCGCAGTTATCAAGCCCAAATCACACAAAAACCTTGAAAATAGGTGATTTGCCGCCAGCAATCCACCAAACGACATATCAACATAGTAAAAATAGAACGCCGCGGCTAACAGTTAATACCGATCTCAAACCAGAGATCCGCCTCCCGTAGCTGCGGATTACGTTTATCCTTGTCGGAAAGAATCGGCGACCCATTCAGCTTCCAGTCCACACCGATTTCCGGATCATCCCAGGCAATACCGCGCTCGTCCTGCGGCGACCAGTATTCCGTACATTTATAAAGAAATTCAGCATAATCGCTCAGAACACAAAAACCATGCGCAAACCCTTTGGGGACATAGACCATTCTCTTATTGTCGGCAGAAAGAACAAACCCCTCCCAACGGCCAAAGGTCGGCGACCCGCGCCTGATATCTACCACCACATCATAAACCTCACCGACAACGCAGCGAACCAGTTTATCCTGGCCCGGACAGATCTGATAGTGCAACCCTCGTAAAGTATTCCGCGTCGAAGCAGAGTGATTGTCCTGGACAAACTCCTGCGTGATTCCAAACTCCGCCAGAACCTGCCGGTTATATGATTCCATAAAAAAACCACGGTTGTCTTTAAACACCTTTGGCTCGATTAACAGTACCCCCGCCAGTGCGCTGCTCTCGACTTTCATTTTATGCCTCTGTCCGTCAAATCGTTTTCTTCGCAAATACACCCGTCACGCAGCTCAATTACCTGATTGGCCAATGACGCGATACTGCGGTCATGAGTGACCATTATCACGGTCACCGGATGCTCCGCGGAAGCATGCATCCGCTGAAATATTTCCAGGATTTCAGCACCGGTTTTAGAATCCAGATTCCCTGTCGGCTCGTCGGCAAGGATCAGCGACGGCGCGTTGATCAGCGCCCGGGCGATCGCCGCCCGCTGCTGCTCTCCTCCCGAAAGCTCGTTGGCACGGTGTCTCAAGCGATGCCCCAACCCGACCTTAACCAGCAACTCCTCGGCCCGTGAGCGCAGCTCGCAGCGATTCCGCCCCTGAAACATGCCCGGCAGCTGTACGTTTTCCATAATCGTCAACTCGGGCAACATGTGGTACGCCTGAAAAATAAAACCTATGTTGTCACGCCGGAACGTAACCTGCCGCGCCCGATCCATTTCGGAATAAGGCCGACTCTCATAAAAAATCTCTCCACCGTCATGCCGCTCAAGGGTGCCAAGGATGTTCAACAACGTGGTTTTGCCGCTGCCGGATGCACCCAGCAACGCAACCCATGAACCGCGCCGAACTTCAAAATCCACGCCTTTCAAAACCGGAATCGTCACCTTCTCCAACTGGTAATGTTTTTCCAGACGTTCTACTTTCAGTATGATATCCTGTTTTTCTGTATTGTCGTTCATTATTCACCTCTTACTCGTACCGCAGCGCTTCCGCCGGAGTCAGGCGTGCCGCACGCCACGCCGGGATAACCGCCCCCAGCGTACACAGCAACACCGAAATCAATCCGATGAAAAGCAGGTCGTGCGCAGTAATGTGCGCCGGCAGTTCGTTGAAATAATAGAATTCCGGCGGGAAAAGCGGCCGGTTCGCGATCTTTGACATGATCTTCAGAATGTCATTTCGATAATACACCACCAGCCCCC
>QKAL01000283.1 GCA_003246475.1 Lentisphaerota bacterium | reverse complement strand
ATGACGAATTTCTCCGTTCGCGCATGTTGATTCATATTGCACCGCCGTATATTACGTGCTATAATTGTTAATCAGCTTTGCTATTTTAAACTCAAATACGAGGGATAGTTCATATGCAGCTCGATGTGCAATGGTTTTTCGCGACTCTCATCAACGAAGGGGTGATGACCAAAGAGATGGCGCAGGCGATTCTTGACAAGGTCGGTGTCGGCGCAGAACTGGAAGTAGTGGCTCAGACATCGCTTGATACTGTTTCTGTGAATCTGGCCGAAGATGAAGCCGAACACACCCTGGCCATCCTGGAGCAGGCGATCGAATATGCCCAGGATCAGGCTGCTACCGGTGAACTACCCCCTGAACATCTGGTGCCGGAGCCCCCGCGTCCTAAACTGAAAATTCCAGTATCCCGCCCGGCGACTCCGCCGATAAGCAATACTGCAACTCCTCCCGTCGGTCGTCCAACGACTCCGCCGATAAGCGCCAACTCAGCTGCCGCCTCCGCTGCTGCGGCAGCCGCCCGGATTGCCGCCTCGATTCCGGCGGCGGAACATAAGATCAAGGCGGTGATTCTTGAGCCGATAGCCAAGCCGGTACATCCCGGTTGGGAGGATATGCCGAAGTTTGACGGGATAACTTCTATGAGCGACAGCCAGTTGCGTGAATTTGTGCTGGATCTGCTGCGGGCATGCCGCAAGCGCGGCGCCAGCGATCTGCATCTGTCTGCCCTCAGCAATCCGTTTGTGCGCCATTGCAGCGAAAATAAATGCATCAGCAATCATCTTTTATCGCCCGAGGAGTCTCTGCGGTTGAATACCGTGCTGCTCAATGAGAAACAGCATCAGTATTTCGAAGAAAACAAGGACTTGAATTACGCTCTGGCGATCGACGTTACCAACCGTTTCCGCGTCTGCCTCACGATTCACAAAGATGGCGCGGCTGGTTCATACCGCATGGTGCCGGAAGAGATCATGACCCTGGAAGAGCTCGGGTTCTCCAAGGGTAATTGTGCGACGATCGAGCGTTTTCTCGACTATCATAACGGTCTGGTACTGGTTACCGGCCCGATCGGCAGCGGTAAGACCACGACTCTGGCCTCCATGGTCAACGTGATCAATAACCGGCGCCATGACCACATCATCACGGTTGAAGATCCGATTGAAATCGTCCAGTACTCCCAGAACTGTAATGTGACGCAACGCGAAGTCCGGCAACACACCGTATCCTACAAGACTGCGCTTAAGGGGGCGTTGCGTGAGGACCCGGACGTCATTGTCATCGGTGAACTGCATGACCTGGAAACCATTGAAATGGCGATTACCGCTTCGGAAACCGGGCATCTGGTTATCGGTACCCTTCACACCTGTGACGCTGCCAACACCCTTAACCGTCTGCTCGACGTGTTCCCGCCGACCCAGCAGCCGCAGATCCGAGCGATGACTTCCGGCAGTTTGCGCGGTATCATCTGCCAACGTTTGCTGCCGACAGTGGATGGCAGTATGACGGTTGCCGCCGAAATTCTGGTCAATAATACCGCCGTCGGCAATATTATTTCCGATGGAAGGACACATCATCTCCGCGCCGTTCTCCAGACCGGACAGAATGCCGGGATGATTACGATGGATGCATCGATACTTGAACTCTATAAGCAGGGACGCATCTCCCGCGATGTTGCCGCTTACAATATTCGCGGCAAGGATGTACGTGATGAGTTCAAACGTATCGTCGCCACCGAAGAAGCGCGCAAACTGGCTAAACATAAATAATATAGGAATTGCTGCATCATGCCATTACTGGATAATTACCTGATTGAAATGTTGTCCCGCGGCGGCTCCGACCTGCATCTCATCACCGATCTACCGCCGAAGATCCGTGTCCACGGCCGGCTTGAAGCGCTCAATAATGAGCCCATCGACAAAGACATGATGGAAACGCTTCTCAGTGAAGTGTGCCCGGGGGAACGCTGGAACCGTTATATCGAGTGCCACGACCTTGACTTTGCCCATGAAATCCCGGGAATTGCCCGTTTTCGCTGTAATTACCTTTACAATTTTTTCGGACAGGCTGCGGTGTTTCGGCAGATCCCTTCCAAGATCCTGACTATTGAAGACCTCAAATTACCTCCGGCGCTGAAAAATATCTGCATGATACCCAGCGGCCTTATATGCGTCACCGGTCCGACCGGTTCCGGTAAGTCCACGACTCTTGCCGCCATGATCGACTTCATCAATACCAATTATTCAAAACATATCATCACCATTGAAGACCCGATCGAATTTGTGCACCAGAATAAGAAATCGACCATCATTCACCGCGAAGTAGGTATCCATTCCGACTCGTTTGCCCGTGGCTTGCGCGGCGCGATGCGCTCCGACCCTGACATCATTCTGATCGGTGAAATGCGCGATCTGGAAACCATTCGCCTGGCATTGACCTGCGCCACCATGGGGATGCTGGTTTTCGCCACGCTGCATACCAATAATGCCCCCAAGACCATTGACCGTATCATCGATGCCTTTCCCGCCAGCGAGCAGGCACAGATCCGGACCATGCTCGCCGAGGCGCTTCAGGGTGTTGTCTCCCAGCTCCTGTGCCGTACTGCCGATGATAAGGGCCGCGTGGCGTGCCACGAGATCCTGCTCTGGACGGAAGGTCTGCCCAATACCATCCGCGAGGGGCAGGTGGCGACTATTCGAACCATTATTGAAGGCAATAAGGCGATGGGAATGTGTTCGATGGACGGCAATCTGCAGTCGCTGGTTGACGCCGGGCGCATCACCGGAGAGGAAGCTTATATGAAATCTAGTGACAAAAAATCGTTTCAGCAATATATTGAATAACAAAATCAGACGCCGCCAATATCCGGTGGCGTTTTATGAAAACAGAAAAGGAATTAAGTCAATGTCAGTATCTCCAGTACAGTTCGATCAGGTTTCCGTGATCTGCAAAGCCAACGTCTATTTCGACGGCAAGGTGGTAAGCCATGCCGTGATTTTCCATGACGGCTCCAAAAAGACCATCGGCCTGATTTATGCCGGTTCCTATACTTTCAATACCTGCGCTGCGGAAAAAATGGAAATCATCGCCGGTGATTGCAAGGTTAAGATCAAAGGTGATTCCGAATGGAAGAGTTACTCTGCCGGGACCGCGTTCTGCGTTCCGGCCGAATCCGCTTTCGACATCAGTGTTGAAGGCGGTATCGCTGAATACGTCTGCTCCTACTGCTGAGCAGTTTTACCGGCCGGCGATCCAATGACCGGCCGGTAACTTTCCTGAATCACGAATGCTGCCGTTATAAAAAAAGGCACGGTAAAATCCCGTGCCTAACGCAATTGTTTCTCTTTATACGCATCAAAGATCGGAGAAGGGGATCCAGAGGAACTGGAAGTAGCTCGGGCCGAACCCGATGCACGGGCCGACGCCGGGAATCCATACCACGCCGGTCTTCCAGCTGTCGGTATCGTAGCGATGGAAGTTTTCATAGCCGAGTACCAGCGCCAGATTCCATTCCAGACCGCTTTCCTGCCGGACGCCTTGCGCGTTATAACGGGAATCGTCGATCATGTAGAACGCCGGGAAAAAGATTGCCACTTTACGAACGGCAAAGACCTGATCCTTTTCGAAGCTCCCCAGTGTAGTCCAGTTCCAGAAAATTATAAACGGCATTACCCGGGAGTACCATTTATCGGTTTCATGGGTTTCGCCGTTATAGGTATAGGTCATGTTACTCCATGACGGCTCCTCGCGCATGTGTTTGGCGAATTCCAGGTTCTGCGGTGTCAGGCTGCTGCCCCCCACACGTTGGGTCAATGAGCCGCAGGAACACATTGTAAACATTGCCGCCGCTGCGGACATCAGTAATAAAATCTTCTTCATATGAATATTCCTCCTTTATATTTTATATCCGTTCAGCTAAAATAGCGTGAATATCGTTAAAAGCAAACAAAAAAAACCCATTACCTTGTTCCGTCACCGGTAGTAATACTTCAGGATCGAAAACGCGTGATCGTTACCGCACATCCAGCGATTGGTAAGGAATACAAAGGTAAAATCCTGTGCGGGATCGATCCATAACATGGTACCGGTGGCACCACCGTGATAGAAACCGGAATCGGGCTGTCCGTCAAAACACTTTTCCTTGTTCCAGCCCCATGTACGGGCGCTCATATAATTCGCATTACACGCCATCGGCAGGGGATCCTTGATGGTTGTCACTTCCTGCAAGGTGGCGGATGAGATCAGTTTTCCTGCCAGCAGTGCTCCGGAAAAGTTCAGCAGGTCGTCAAGCGTTGACCACAATCCGCCCCCTGCCAGTTCCGATGCCATCAGCGCTTCAACCGGCTGCGTGTAATATTTGTTCCAGTCAACTACTGGCATGCGGTGGTTTTTCGGAGCAAAAGAGGTGTTTCCCATTCCTGCCGGGGCGCATATTTTTTCCTGCAACAGTTCCGGTAATTTTCTGCCGGTTTTGCGGTAAACCGCCGCGCTGATGAAATTGTAGGTCATGGTACTGTAATCCATCAGGGTTTGCGGCTGATAACTGCGTCCTTGCCGGATAATCTCGGGATAATAGTTTTCCGGTGTGAATCTGGTGGTATCGATCAGATCGACTCCGGTACTATAGCCCGTACAATGGGTCAGGATGTTGCCGATGTTGGTGGTTGCATCGACGGGGTCGGACATTTCCGGCAACAGCGCACTGAGCTTCTCGTCGAACCTGAGGGTTCCTTCTTCGTGGAGAACGGCACAGAGTGTTCCGACTATTGATTTGGTGATTGACGCTAGCAGAAAGGCTTGGTTGCGCAGTTCCGGCGCCGGTTTCCCTTGACCGTTAAGAATACTGACGCGCAGGTCTTTTCCCTTCCTCGCCGCCATAATGGCACAGGGGATTATTCCTTCGGAAATCTGTTGGCGGATATAATTCTCTGCGGTGGAAAACGTCTCGATGTTCATTATTATTTTTCCGTACTGTGGTTGGTTAGCTCCGTTCCCGGGTGGTAAAAAAGTGAGATGACGGCGTGGTTTATTTTCTGCCGGCAAAGGCGGGCGATATTCCCGATTCCTACTGGCAGGACAAGCGCGGCGATGGCGAAAACCCACCAGACGTAACGTAAGACCTGATGATTGTTGGTGTCGAGTTGAAACAAGGCGGCAAAGGTCCAGTCGAGCAGCAGAAACACCATCATATGGTTGGCCATGACGTGATATGAATTACGTCCGATGGCGCAACTCCAGCGGGTTATTGAGGAGAAACGCAGGATCAGATGGGCTAGAAATAGCAGGA
Organism: Lentisphaerota bacterium; assembly: GCA_003246475.1. Classification (GTDB taxonomy): domain Bacteria; phylum Verrucomicrobiota; class Lentisphaeria; order Victivallales; family SZUA-371; genus SZUA-371. The sequence goes on along the minus strand of QKAL01000283.1, from coordinate 5,298 downwards.
AGTAGATGTCGATCAGGGTAAAAGCCAGGCTGCAGATATGGGTAAATTCGGCGTTGTAATAGCTGTAGAGTGTTGTCTTAAATTCGAAAAACAGCGTCGCCCGGATGACCAGTGCCAGAAACAGAAACCGCCAGCGGTAGATGTCCAGTCCGCTCAGCTTGAGCGCAAAAAAGCGCCCCAGTGAGAAATAAAATACACCGATCAGCACTTTGAACATCCAATGCAACGGCAGGCTTTGCCCGGGGTCTACAAAATGCCGCAGGCCGTAGCCTCCGATCCCGATGGCGGCGAAAACAATGAAGTGCATCGTTTCGTCCTTCGTGAACCGACGGATGAGCGTCGAGAGGCACAGATACACGAACAGGCCGACAAAGAAGAACGGTACGAACCACATCGGATTGATCAGTTCGTATTGCAACCCGTCGACAAACGGGCGGATAAAATAGTTGTGCCAGGTTGGCAGATGCCCCAAGACCTTTCCAGTGCCGAGGAAGATCAGATAGGTTATCAGTGCGTAAACGGCGTTGTAGATATAGTATGGCACCATCAGACGGTTGAATTTATATCCGAGAAACCGCAACGGCGTTTTTTCACTTTCCGGCCGGTAAAAATATCCGGAGGAAAAGAGAAACAGCGGGATGGTGCTGGCGATGAACAGAAAATCGGGAAACGGCCAGTATTTGTGGCGCAGTACCAGCGCGGTTATCGCCAGAGCCCTGAATGTCATCAGATGTATGTTCATCGATTCCCTTTACCCGGTTATTGTCACGTTAATATATCCTTTTATGAGTTCATCTTCAATGCATAATTGGTGGCGGCATGTTGCAAATCTCATTTTATGTTGTAACTTGTGTCATTCATCAATCAACCGGAGCGTAGTTTTGAAAAGTTCAGATAAAACCGATCATCGCAAGGTCTTATGGCCGGGCAGTACGCAGCTTGCTCCGGTGCCCGCTGTGCTGGTCGCTTGCGGTGGTTCTAAAGGTTGGAAAAATAACCTGATAACCGTTGCCTGGGCCGGAATCGCCTGCAGCCATCCGCCCATGTTGTCGGTCGCCATCCGCCCCGAACGCTATTCCTACCGGATTATCAGGGAGACGGAGGAGTTTACGGTCAATCTGCCATCCGCGGATCTGGTCCGGCAGACGGACTGGTGCGGGGTGGTGTCGGGCCGGGATCATGATAAGTTCGCCGAAAGCGGTCTGACGTCGCTGCCGTCGGAAAAAATCGCGTCGCCGATTGTCGCAGAATGTCCTCTTTCCTTGGAGTGCCAGGTTAAGCAAGTACTTGAATTGGGTGTACACCATCTGTTTATTGCCGAGATACTGGCGGTTCAGGTCTCAGAGCGCCTGATTGATGCGAAGGGGCGTTTTCAGCTGGAAAAGGACGGATTGCTGGCTTTTGCCCACGGGCACTATTACAACCTGGGGGAATGCCTCGGGCATTTTGGTTTTTCTGTCCGTAAAAAATCCGGGTCGCATATCCGTAAATAGTTATGACATCAAATTGCTCTCCCCGGCTTTATGCTCCGGGAGGAGCGATACAAAACATACTGCCCCTCTTCCTCCTGAACTGATTTTCCTTATCGTTTGAAATGTGTCAACGATGTTTTTCTTGGGAAGTGACCAACCCACGGTTTTTATCGGGCATATAGGCAAATTAATCATGGGATAACTATTGCAATTGTCAGTCGTTTACTTATATTAATATGATTTTGAAATGACCTGTTTAAAGATATAATCAGAGAAGAGGTATTATTATGAGATTAGCAGCTTTGTTCGGAAATCGCGCCGTGTTGCAGCGCGACATGGTGATTCCGGTATGGGGATGGACTGAACCTTTTTCATTGGTCCGGGTTTGTCTTGGCGATAATTCCGCTCGGGCGGTTTCAGGCGCTGACGGGAAGTTTATGGTACGCCTGGCACCGATGGCGGCCGGCGGTCCCTATACGCTCGAAGCTGTGGCGGTAAAAAGCGGTGCCAAAGCGACTGCTGAGGATGTTATGGTGGGGGAAGTATGGGTTGCCTCAGGGCAGTCCAATATGGAATTTACCTTCGACCAGTTGAATATCAAGGATATCAATCCGCTGAATAACCATAACGTACGTATGATTACGGTGCCGCGTACCGCAGATCAGATGCGCAAACAGGATTTTGCCGGTGAATGGTTGCTTGGCGATTCCGATGAGTTAAAATATTTCTCCGCAGTGGCTTTTCATTTTGCTGATAAGTTACAGAAAGAACTAGGGATGACGATCGGGGTCATTTCCGCCGCTTGGGGCGGAACAATCATCGAAGCCTGGACCAGCCGAGAGACTTTGATCCGTAATCCGGAGATGACCGGTCGGGTCAAACGTTACGAAGCTGATGTCAACAATGAGGCGTTCTGGGGTAAATATGAGTTCGAGGATATGTCCGATCTCTATTCCTTACGGAATAAGGTAGTGTCCCAGGAAAATTACCCTCAGGATCCGGGTAATATCGGCGAGGAAATGGGTTGGGCGGCTCCCGATTTTGATGATTCGGCATGGGAGCTTATGAAGTTGCCCAGCTCTTGGAAACTCCAGGGCGTACCATACAACGGTTCTCTATGGTTCCGCCTGCAACTTAATGTTCCGGCGTCGTGGGGCGGCAAAGACCTGCTGGTCAATATCGGTGCCGTTGACAAACATGATGTTACCTATTTTAACGGCGAGCGCATCGGTGCTAATGGCAAGGATTTTGAAGAGCAGTTCTGGAATGTGCCGCGAGAATATAAGATCCCTGGTCGGCTGGTCAAGCCGGGTAAAAATACCATTGCCGTGCGCGCGTTTTCCTTTCTTTTTGACGGCGGTTTGATCGGTCCGGCAAAGGTGATGCGGATTGCCCCGGAGGGCAGACCTGAAGAGGCCATTTCTCTGACCGGAAAATGGCGTTATGCGGTGGAACACAATGTCGGTAATATTGGTGCCGTTATTATGCAGCCCGGCCCCGGCAATCCCAATACGCCATATATTCTTTTTGACAACATGATCTATCCTCTGCTGCCATATGCGATGCGCGGGGCAATCTGGTATCAAGGTGAGTCTAATGAGCAAAACCACGCTCAATATCGCCGCCTGATGGCTGATATGATATGCGATTGGCGTCATGCTTGGGGGCAGGGTGACTTCCAGTTCCTGCTGGTTCAGCTCGCCAATTTCCGCGACCAGATGGATTTCTCCGAAACGTCTCTGTGGCCGTATGTCCGTGAAGCTCAGATGCAGGCGTTGGAATTGCCGAATACCGGTATGGCTGTGACGCTCGATATTGGTGAGGCTCTTGATATCCATCCCAAAAACAAGCTGGATGTTGGTCATCGCCTTGCTTATTGGGCACTGCGCGATTCCTACCACCGTAATATTGTCGCTTCCGGTCCGATCTATCGTGACATGGTTATCGAAAATAACCGCATTCGGCTGTTCTTCAATAACATCGGCAATGGTCTGGTGGCAAAAGACGGTGAGCTGAAAACGTTTATGATCTCCGATTCCAGCAAAAACTTCCTGCCTGCCGTTGCGTTCATCGAAGGAAACTCGGTGGTGGTCAGCAGCTCGGAGGTTGAAAAACCGGCGGCGGTACGCTATGCCTGGTCGGATAATCCCGAAGGGTGTAACCTCTACAACGCCGAAGGTTTGCCCGCCTCGTCGTTCCGTACCGACACCTGGTAATTCCCGGTTATCCGTAAAAAATGCGGCATCCGTAGAGCTTAACGTTCGACGGATGCCGTTTATTATTATTTCGTAATTGGAATTAAAATCTCATTTTTGAATTGCTGGATTTAAAAGTATTTTCAAGATCCCCTCTGGATCCCCCATAGGAGAATGCGGCGCGTCCATCCGACGTTTCGGAGATTATATTTTGTTCGTATTCATTAAATTTTTCCAACATCTGACTATATAGTTTTTTGTAAATATCACTCTGCTTTTCAATATACGACAAAGTGAATTTGTTATTTTCAAGCAGTATTCTTCTTTGCGAAAAATATTTTCCAATACGATTTTTCAGCAAGACTTTAAATCCAGAAGAAGAAGAAGCGTTTTTGTCCAGATCATTTCCCTGTTTATTGCGACTTACTCGTTTGACAATGCCATTCCATTCTGTAGCAAACTGATACATGTCCGGGCAGTCTTTCCATTCTTTTAAATCAACCGCTTTATCTGTTGCCCATGGCGAGGATAGAAAGCGATATAGGAATTGACATGTTTCAATCGATTGCAGATAACGATTCATTTCTTTGGCGTATGTTTTAAAGTTGCATTCTTCAAGATCCTCTTCTTCAAGATTGTCTATTCTTTCCCCGAACCTGCGTATTTCCATAAGTTCGGTTCCGGGGGCAATCTGGTTGATTGGGCGAGGAATTAGTTGGTATGTTGCAATACCAATCACTTCGTTGTCACATACAATGGGACTGCCGCTGTTTTCTTGTGCAAATGTCGCACTTATATCGATGTTTGAGGGTTCGATCCCGACCAGCATTCCCCGGTGTTTTTTTCTTTTCCCTTTATCCGGGTTGTTTGCGGCAACACAAATGGGGGTATTAATAATTTCCTCGGAAACTTTTTCGCTGAGTTTTAGTTCTGGCAGATTGGAATCAGTAATCTCAATAATGGCAAGATCTCGATCTTGGGCAAAAAGTATTTTTCCCGGTGTTATGCGATTGTTGTTATTGTCCAATAACTGAACCCCCTGTTTGTCATAAAGAACATGAATATTGGTGACAATCACTTTACGGCCTTTATAACTGGTGACAAATCCAGCTCCGATTATGTTTTTCCCTTCAATGTTTACCATTGATTTCTTATACCCTTTGGGTGGCTTGGCCTCCTCTATGGTATCATCCGGGAATTCAGTATTGGGGGAAAAATTCTCATTTTTGCTTATGATGACTGCGTCTTCAAATTTAATGGCAAATGGAATCTTTCCAAGGCATTCACCTTCTATGCAAATGGAATCACCCTTGCTCAACGATGACAATTCCTGGTTGTCTGGATTTGAGAGATAAAAAATTAGGGTATTGTATTTGGCAACTATTTTGATCCAGGCCCTTTGATTGTAATCCTTGCCCAACTGAAATACTGTTCCTTCAACTTTGATTCGTTTGTTCTTGTATAATTCATCAGCCTTGAATTCGTTATTGTGGTAAGTCGTAACAATGCCTTCGGCGGTAATTGCTCTAGCTGCAATTGACAACATCGATAGAACAAGAAAGAAGATGATTTTTTTCATAAAATATTTGCTTTTATAATAGTATTATTTTTGATAATAAATCATTTTATTA
>QKAL01000183.1 GCA_003246475.1 Lentisphaerota bacterium | reverse complement strand
ATGTTGAGGTTGATGAAAACAAATTTTATACTGGTCATCTTGGCATTGTTGCTGTTGCCGGTGATTTTCTGGGGGTGTTCTTCGGCGACCGGTTCTTACCGGGCTATGGACGTCTATGACCGTTCTATGTACAGCCGGATAGCCAAAGAATCAATGGAGTATGAGGGCGTGGCCCGCAATCCGGTAATTGTGATTCACGGGTTCCTTGGCGCAAAGCTGGCGGAGAACAGTACTGGTGAGCTTGTGTGGGGGAGCTTTACAGGGATAAAGGATCTTGATGACGGCAAAATACGGGCATTAAGCCATCCCATGGAAAAAGGGAAAAAACTTAATGAACTGCAGAGTACATCCAGTCCCGTAGGCTTGCTTGATCGTGTACGTATCCGCCTGTTGGGGGTGCCATTTTATCTCAGCGCTTATGACAACCTGATTGATATTTTGGTTGAATCCGGATATATGCTTGATGGCGCTCCGTTGCCGGAGGGAAAAAATTATCCGACGCTGTTTGTGTTTTACTATGATTGGCGTAGGGATATTCCGGAAAATGCCGCCCTGTTGCATAAGTTCATTCTGGAAAAACGTGCCTACCTGCAGCGGCAGTACAAAAAAAATTACAATCTTGATGATTACGATGTCCAGTTCGATATCGTAGCCCATTCCATGGGTGGGTTGCTTTCCCGATATTATTTGCGCTACGGCGATCAAGATCTTCCTGAAGACGGCAGCAGTCCCCGACTGGATTGGCGCGGCAGTAAGTATGTGGATAAGGTTGCCCTTCTCGGAACTCCTAATGCCGGCTATTTGGATGCTTTTCTGGAGATGACCAACGGCTTGGAGCTGGCTCCCGGCGCTCCCGTATATCCGCCCGGGCTGATCGGAACCTATCCAACCTATTATCAGATGTTGCCGCTTGTCAATACCCGTTCTGTGGTTTTCGAGGACGACCCGAATGGTGTGCCTGTTGACCTCTTTGATCCTCAGGTGTGGATTCGTTACCACTGGGGATTGGCCGATCCCGGACAGGATGACATTTTGCAGACAATATTACCGGAGGTCCCTTCTGTTGAGGAGAGACGGAGTATTGCCGTAGATCATTTATGTAAATGTATCAAAAGGGCGAAGCAGTTTACCGAAGTTATGCGGATAAGTTCAGTGCCGCCGGATGACGTGACCCTTGCCTTATTTGTCGGTGATGCCGTACCGACAACCCGTACAGCAACGGTCAATCGTGATAATGGAGAAATTTCCGTTTCCGAATATGAGGCTGGAGACGGTAAAGTGCTTTCCTCCAGTGCCAGAATGGATGCCCGCGAAGGCGCAGTTTGGACTCCATATGAGAACTCTCCGATTCATTGGCATTACGTTCTCCATCTCCGGGCAGCTCATATGGGGTTGACCAACAGCAACGAGTTTGTTGATAATATCCGCTACTACCTTTTGGTATCCCCGACTCCAAAGCAGCGTCGGGCCATGAGTGGCGTATACTGAAAAACAAAGTTTTCTTGTGCCCTGTTGAGGATGATTTATTGGCTATTGAGGTATTGTTGTCGCCTGCGCAATGCGGCGATGTTGGAGTAACTGCCGAATTCCGGCCGCAGATTGTTGTCGCGTCCTCCTCCAAGCTCCAAACCTTCTCCCGGTTGGTTGTGGTTATCTGAACCATTGGTAAAAAGCAGGGGAAGTCTACCAGAGTGTTCCTGATTGTATTGTCGGCGCATTGACTCAAAAACATCTGTTTGGTGGAGCCCGGTTTCCGGGCAGATGCCGTTGCGCCAGCCATCCACCTCTAAAGTCTGCATGCCTGCGTCGGCCAGTTCGCATATGATTTCATACAGGGCGGCGTTGCCGAGGTTCTCTTTTTTGCGCAGTTCTGTTGGATGGGCCAGTCCCGGCAGGCCGCCCCATTCGCGGATGCGGCGAACGAACGCAGATGGCGACAGGTCCATGTCAAGCTCAAGAGGTACGTTGAGCATTTCGTCGTTGGTGGTGTAACGTGCCTGGAAATCTTTGACGTCGGATGCAATGTCGCGCGCTGCCAGTTCCGGTCCGTATTTCTGCCACATGATGACGCTGATGTCGCCTTTGGTTGATATTCCGTTGCGAACATAACGATTGATGTCCGATGTGGTGATCTCTGCCGGAAATTTCATCCGTGCAAAACATTCCGGTATACGTGCGATCATTGCCGCCAGCTGGTGTGATTTCGCTATGCGAATAGGTTCGCATACCGGGTCGAAAGCCTTTACCGCTAGAAGACTCCGGAATTGTTCCCTGTCAGGGAAGTGGGCAATGATCTCGATGCCGGGACGGTCGGTGTAGAACTCCATGGCGGGAATGATTTCGATACCGAAGATATCTCCGGCGGCGATGGCCTCCTCTTGTCCGTCAATCAGGTCATGGTCGCTGATGGCAACTGCTTTCATGCGGCGGCGGAAGGCGTCGAATATGATTGCCGAGGGTGAACAGTAGCCGTCGGAAATGAAGGAATGGCAGTGCAGGTCGATTTCACAGCGGGAGCTGAGATCGGGAGTAACGCAGCGTGCGAGTTCTGTCGCAGCATCCAGCCGTGAAGCCGGGGTGTTCTGAAAATCATTTATGGCATGTAATAAATTTTGATCCATTGTATTTCCTTGAAAACAAATTAAGATAATCGATGAGGGTACTTTTTCCATTCAAAAAAAATGATTTTCGCCGAAAAGTTTTTTTTTAATAATTCAACTATTTTCTTGCATGTTATACAAAGGCGTATATAGTAAGACCTGAAAATATCTGATAATACTTTTTTGTTTGAAAGTGGGTC
>QKAL01000230.1 GCA_003246475.1 Lentisphaerota bacterium | reverse complement strand
TTGTATGTTGATAAGTTGCGGATATGAACGGCAGACCAGCCATGATTACGTCTGGAATGGACTCAAGCGCGGCCCCAAAGAAATAGTTATCTGGCAATATACCATATCTGGCCGCGGAGGATTAAGGGTCGGCAAAGAAACTTTTCCGCTTCTTCCGGGACAGGCGCTCCTCGTCAAAGTCCCAGAAGACCATTGCTATTATCTCCCGGAGGACTCTCGGGAATGGGAGTTCATCCACGCAACCTTCAATGGAAGCGAAGCTGTCCGGTTGCTCGATCAGATACGCCGCAAAACCGGTCCGGTATGCCGTTTTGACTCTGGAGCACGAACTATCAACTGCTTTCTGGAGGTTTTCAGCCTGGGAAGAAACAAACGCATCAGCACACCCTGGCTGGCATCCAAACTTGCCTACGACATGATAATGGCTATTTCCGAAGACCAGCTTGGAAATCAAGGAACGTTGTTTCAGCAGCCGGAATTTATAACGGAAGTCATCAGTTTCTGCATGAACAACATATCTTCCGCCATCGGCGTGGATGAAATGGCAGAGCATTCCGGGCTGAGCCGCTTCCATTTCAGCCGGGAATTTAAAAAACATACCGGTCTTTCTCCAGCAGCTTATCTGCAGGAACTGCGCCTGAAAAAAGCGGTTCGCATGTTACAGTCGGAACGCAAGACGATCAAGGAGATAGCTTTTTCCTGCGGCTATGAAGATTGCAGTTATTTCTGCCGTCTTTTCCATCGGGTCTATGGCGTGGCACCCGGCAATTACCGCTTAACAACCATGCCGTCACGAACTCAAAAGTAAAACTTCTTTGCGCCACTAATGCCGCATAACAGCACGGCAACTGTCCCGGAGCACAATTTCAGCAGGCAAAATAGTACGCATGACCCTTCCGTCATCACGCGTAACAAGACGGTTAATGATGTAATCAACGGCCAACTCACCCATCCGGGCAGTCGGTACTCTTATTTCGGAAATTCCTGTCTCAAAACGTCGAGAAACGGCTGTCGTATCCTCAAAACAGATGACGGAAAGGTCTCGCGGAATGTTTATTCCCTCAATTTTGCAGACGCAGAATAATTCAAACATCGTTAACTCATCCACCACGAAGACCGCACTGCAACGGGTTCGTCCCAGAAAAGCCCGGATTTCCCTTACCATGTTTTCTCGACTTGAACACTGCAATATATGATCCGGAGCCACCGTCAAGCCTTGACGATATATGGAAAGCTCAAAACCATGGCGGCACAAATCGCCGGCAGGATCACCGGAACGACAAAGCATACCGATCTGCCGATGTCCCATCGACATAAGGCAGTTCACCGCTTTTTCCGCCTCTCTGGCATAATCCACCCCCACATACGCCATCAACGGTTCATCAGGAAGATGCTTCACCGCAACTACCGGGATACCGCAACGGGCAAGCTCCCCGCCTGTATCCAAGCTGCGTTTGTGTGTCAGGATTAAACCATCAAAATATTTTCCGTCAAAACACTGTAGATTGTTGACATCAACCCAAACCAGTCTGGCGATACCCGTCCCGCAACGGCTGAACATTCCATTCAGCAACTCTGTTCCGGAAGTATTGCTACAATCAATATCCACCCCGATATTGAATTGCCAGCGCGGTTGTTCCTGCCGCCGGGTCCCCACATAAGAACCCTTTCCTGGAACCCGGTAGATCAGGCCGGTATTCTCAAGCGCCGCCAACGCTTTGCGGACAGAAGGCCGGCTGATCTTATAGCTCCTGCATAAACTATGCTCTGACGGCAACATCATTCCAGAAGACAGCTCATCCTTTTCAATCCGGCAGCGCAGCTCTTCCTTCAAACGCTCGAAAACGGCTTTCTTAGGTATCGACATGTTCACCGCCTCCATAATTATTACATGATATTTTACATGTAAAATATTACCTCAAAAACATATTTTCAATCCCACTGCCGCAAAAACCCCTTTTTCCCGGTGGATTTGCGGAAGAAACGTAAGATGCATAAGCCAAAAACCATAATTAGTATTATGACCTCCCGTATTCAAATTTGAAATAAACTAGCGCAATAACAGAGTAATAATTGAGACTGGGGTGAACCATGACAGAACGAAATGACGGATGAATGCCCGGCATTTCCGTCATTAGTTTCCAGCGCACAAGCTCAAAAATATATTGCTGGAAGAAAAAGCCCGTCATTTTAATAAAATGACGGGCAGGAGGATACAACTGATTTATTGGTCGGCGGTTATAATGTCCCTCAACGTCAATTCGCGGAGACATGAGCCGGCAAAATCCGCATCGTGATCGACAATGATATAAAACTCTGAAACATCCGGCGGCACATTTACCTGCCAGTTGCTCCACTGCCACTGACCGATAGTCGAGTGATCGTCCATGTTAATAACTCCACAACCGGTTAAGTCAACAGCACCGGAAGTTGTGGCCGCAAATGCGGTAGACACATATAGATTGATCGGCGCACCGACAAAATAGGTCATTCCTGAAAGATCAACATATCCGCCAACAAACTTCTTTCCCTGCGGCGCTTTGACTTTAAGAACAATAGAGCCATTCGCTCGGCTAGTTGCGCTTCCCATGCTGATACAGTCTCCAGGAGCATTAACCTGCCAACGGACAGCATTCTCCTCTTGTCCAAGTACCGCATAAAATTTGGATTTTACCTCCTCAACCGTCATTGCCGAATTAAAAAGACACGTTGTCCCGGTATTTGCTTCAACAGTGTGACCCAGTATTTTTCCGAATTTACCGTCCTGCAGCGGTGTTGCACAAACAATATTGCGAAGATCCAGCTGTCCCATTGAAAAACAGGAAAAATCCTGTGTATGTGAAACCGTAACGTAAAACTCGGAAACCCCGTCGGGGACATCCACGTACCAGTCGTTCCATAGATATGCAGCCTCTGTCGCATGAGAATCTGAATCATAGAGTTTCCCCGACGCAGACAGATTAAAGTCCCCGGTCGCGGAACTGGCATATGCCGAGGTCAAATAGAGATTCACCATCGCCGCGCCAAAGAACGTATAGCCGTCAACATGGACCTGACCGCTTTTAAATACCTTTCCCGGAGGCGCGGTAAACTTCCATGTCACAGCGGAGTTCCCAGTGGAATTGGTATTGCCGAAATTCAGACATGTTCCGGAACTCTCCACCTTCCAATCGACAACTACTCCGTCTTCCGCAGATACGGCATAGATTGTATCCCTGGCCTGGGTCTCGGTCATCTGGTTGTGAAGCACGGAGTATATGGCATTTTCAACTACCTGGATCGAATTTCCTGCAATCTCTCCGCTGGAAGAATATTGGAAAGGCTTGACAAAAACGACATCCTCTGCCGTCAGCGCTCCCAAACATACCACATGGTAGTCCGTTGTATGTTGTACCGTCAGGTAGAACTCCGAAACTCCGACCGGAATATCTATCTGCCAAGTATCCCAAGTCCACGCCGCAGGGGGCGCATGGTAGTCACTGTCGTAGATGGAACCACAGGTGTTAAGATCAAAATTGCCATAGTTGGCAGAAAAACTCTCTGTTGCGTACAACCCGATCTGTGGCGCGCTCCAGTAACCCATTCCCGTCAGCTTCATCCGGCCGCCGGAAAAAACCTTTCCATCCGGAGCCTTAATCTTGTGGGTTATCGATGCATTACTCCAATTTGAAACCGATCCCATTTGAATACAATCGCCACGGCTTTGATCCACATTCCAATGAATCATGTCAGGTAGCTGCGCCGTCGCGGAATACAAAGTACCCATCATCTGTGCCGCAGAAACACCGGTATTCCAGATAATACCGTTACCTTCTTTGAGGGTGATACTTTTCCCGATAACAGATCCCTGGTCGCCCTGCTGCATTGTTGCCCCGAAGGAAACTTCAGCCAGGCGAAGATAACCGACGCTGACATGCGAGTAGTCTGCAGGTAGATATATGGTCACATAAAACTCACTGGCTCCGGCGGGGATGTTTACGACCCAGTTATCCCAAGTCCACTCCGCCGGGGGCGCATGTACATCGCTGCCATAGAGCGTTCCGGACTGGCTCAGGTTGAAGTCGCCATAATTCGAACTATAACCGCTGGTAACGTACAATCCCAACGACGGAGGAGTCCCTCCATAACTGAGAGCCTGCATCTGAATCTGGCCGCCGGTAAAGCGGCACCCTTCCGGGGCAGTGAATTTATGCGTAACAGAAGCATTGGCCCAACTGGACAGAGAACCCAACTGCAGACAATCTCCGCGATCCAGATCCGGATTCCATGCCACCACGTTAGCCGCTTGTCCATCCACTGCATAAAACTTACTTTTGGCCGTGGCCAAGTCATCGTATTTATCCCAGACCACCGTAGTTCCTTCACTCAATTCAATCGATTTTTCACTTGACGCACCATTATCGCCATCCTGCAATGTCATCCGGTTCAAATCCGCAACATGAAGTGTGACTGTGACCTGCTTTTCAGGCGCAATATTATTGCTGTCGGTCAAGGTGATTGTCGCAGTGTATTTGCCGGGATTCAGGTCTCGGGTGGCAAATGTTAGTGGTAGATCAACAGGCCCCCCTCCAGTCGCAAGTATAGTCTCATTTCCAGGACAAGACACCCAACCCTGATCGGAACAACCCAATACCGACAGCGTCCCAGAACACCCGGTATTGGCCAAAGTCAAACTTCCAGTATCCAGGTTCTTTCCACATTCCACACTGAAAACCAGATGATTGCGCAAAGAGTCTATTTTCGATTTCTGGGACTGAACCAGGTAAATCGGATCACTGTTCTCCGGCAGATTAACTGCCATTCCGGGAGATACCAGTTGAAAACTTTTTTCTCCCATTAATCCTATCCGGACCATGGTCTGGGATTCATCCACCGGCAAGGTTACAGTTTTTTCCGTCGCGCTTTCCGTGGCCCAGCAGGCATAAATAATCTCATCTTCCCGCTGGAATTTATAGGCTCGGACCACCGCGGGATAATCCTGTACCGCCTGAAGAAGGTTTGTACCGGCAAGCAGAGAAGACGAGGTGGAAAAAGCGTTAATAACCGGTCGAAAACGATGTTGATACGCTTCACGCAGGCCGGATTCAAAAATCGAATAATGCGGTTCGCTGGTAAAGGTAAAATGAAGCATTGCTTTTAAATTCAACGCCTCGCGATAGGCGTTGACAATGGCATACTGGCGGGCAACCCACCGTGCCTGCTGTTCAAGAGTTGTCGCACCGGAGGCTACATACCAACCGAATTCGGTAAAGAAGAGTGGATGCGCTGCACCGCCGCTGTTGTTCATGGACTCACGGAATGCCGTCAGCGCGGGAACAAGGTTTGGTTCTGGTGGTAATTTATGAATACCGCTGCCATCATCGGCACAATATGGATGGGCACTGACAAGATCCATTGAATTACTACAGCTATAAGGGCTTACATAGAGGTCGTCGACCCAGTCTGCTAGCAGACCGGCGAAACACCCTCCAGCCAGGTTGATGTGCCAATCCGCGCTTTTCAGTCCGTTGTACTGATATTGTATCAACTGCTTGCCCACACTCAACTGAGTGGCGACATCATATGGAGAAGAAAACGGAGCACAAATCGGATTGTTGATCTCATTCCAGCTTTCATACCATACCGCAGCACCTTTCAATTCTGTTGCCACGGCATTGTTGAAGCTTTGCCAGCTCCCCAGGAATGCCGATGTCGGAGGATAATATGAAGAATTTCCGCCATTAGCCCACCCGGGTGCCGTATCAATATGAATAATCGTTTCCAGGCCCCAGTCATTGTTAAGGCAGATATTGTCGTAAAGACCGGCAAAATCCGGCGGTAATGCCGCATCAGGCTGCAAAAATGCCCACTGAGCGCATGCTACGGACCATCTGGAGCCAAAGAGATGGCACAGCCTGCGATCACTGCCGTTGCCGAAAAAGCCATAAATACTGTTGGCGGAGGTGGCTGGATAATATTGCTGTGGCAGAATAACGATGTCCTGCTGGTCAAGCATATTGGTCATTGCAGGATTGTCAAATACTTTCAGGGTATAAAATCCCGGTGAGGCCATTTTCAAGTCAACATGGGTTGAACCGTCTGTAAAGCTGTCATACCCGCTGCATTCCACCTCGCTGCTGCCGCGGCGGATAAGCTGCCAGTCAACCGCCGCCGGAGGATTAAGCGATAATGCGCTGTCTCCAGTCGATACCACCAATATTTCCAGCGGGTCATCCACATCATCGGCAACCCAAAGCGGATCGTCCCGATTAGTTACAATGCTCAGGCCATAATTATTGTCAAGAACCGCGTTGACCTGCAGATTATACACATACAACTGCAACGCCGTCCAGTCCGCTGTCTGATCCACCGCCGCAACCACATAAAATGTGCTACAGTTCGCCGGAATATTTACCGTCACCGTTCCCCGAGTATTGAATGCGCCAAACCAGTTTTTGGCAAAATCGGCAGAATTGTAGTTATAATATCCTCCTCCGGCTCCCTGGTATGTACTCAGATCAAGAGAATTGCTGGCGCCTACATAGGCACAGGAAAGTGTTGGAATACCACCTGCGATGTGAGCCTCTCCATCCAAAGTCACCGTTCCGCCGACAAATGTTTTTCCCGCAGGCGCTTCAAACCGCCATATTACCGCGGCATTCATCCAGTGCTGTCCGCCGCCGATTATCAGCTTTTTACCAACATTGTCGTATTGCACATATGCCCGGTAACCATCCAGAAATTGGCCGACCACTGCAAATGGCGTTCCGCCGTTCTCACGCTGAGTAAAATCAGCAGACCAGTTGACAAGTGCCGGTTTCAGTTGGTTTTTCTTCAAAACCCCAGTCAAACCATCAGGCCAGGCCCCCTTGGTCCACTCCCAGTTATCGCCACGCAAAATCACGGCACTCAGTAACAACATAATCGATACCAACGCTTTGTTACTCATTGAAACCTCCTTTCATGGATTCAATTTTTTCACGCCATTAACTGTAAATAGTTCTTTTAGTTTAAACGTTCCCTTCTTATTAATCGGTTTGTGGTGAAAAATAAATAACGCTATTTCACAAAAATCATGTCATAAAAATAACCGTCATTTGTTAAAATGACGGTTATTTTAAGTTTTGAGGCTATTTAAGTTCCAGCAGTGACCAGACACTGGAGTTGGACCAGTTATCACCGCGCCCGTTGGAGTTGATCTGGACTCTTCCACGTTTTTTATCGGCATCATCGAGACTGGCCTCAAGAGCCCATTTACGTCCCTTCTCGCCGACCGCACCGGCAAAGGCCGAAAGGGGCAGGGCGATTTCGGCATCCCAGCCGTCGGGGCGCTTCTTAAAAAATGTTTTGACTCCTTTAACCTCCTGTCCTCGGCGGTATACATCCCCGAACACCACCACCGGATTGCCGGATTTGGACGTAGGCGCAATAAGCAGCTGGTAATCGTTTTCCTTGAGGAACCCCGGGATGGCGTTTTCCGGTAATGGAGAGAAGAACAACTCAAGGCAGTCTCCATCCCAGACATGCGCCCCCTCCCGGTCATTTACCCCGGGATCATCGTCAGTAACCTGAAGCGCCAGATAGAGGAAATTCCTGTCATAGCCTATCTGCAGAGTTGCGGAAGCATCCTTTTCTGAAACCGCAGTATCGACAATCCTGACTTTCGGGAAATTCCGCCACTTCGAAAAATCACCGTCAATCTGTGGTGGCGAAGTAAAAGGCATGGCCGGACGCATCTCCCGTTTGTAAACATCGGTCCAGCGTTGACGTGTTGAATCGGTAATCAAAGCCTTGAGCTTATCGCCCACCCCCACGATGTATAAAGGATCCCCGGTCAAGGTCAGAGACAGCCGGTTATTTTTTACTGAAACAGTCTGCCTCGCGCCCATGATGTCGGTAATGGTCACGGCGGCGGCATCCGGCCGCAACAGGATTTTCTGCGGTTTTCCCGGCGTATAAACCACCAGTGTATTAATACCGTTACGGCAGAACAGCATCGCACCGATGTCCGGCCCGAGCCACAGATCCCCGAGGTATTTAGATCCTTCAATCATGCATGCCAGATTGGCATAGGCCAGCAAAACCGGCTTGGGTTCAAGATTTTTACGGACAAAGCCGAAAAAGTGTTCTTTTTCATTGGGGTCGGTCTCTGGTTGTCCAAGGCAGTAGGGCATGATACCCTTAATCCCCTCAGCATAAAGTTCCAGGCAGGCACGAACGGTATATTGAGCCTGTTCCTGCTCGGTATTAACGATTGGCCCGCCCTTCGGGGTCGGCCAGCCGATTTCTGTTACATAAAGATCAAGCTCACGCCGCAGATTTTTCTTTACCGTCGCCTTAAAAGCCTTGACCCATTGCCGGATTTCCGCCTTCTCCGGACTGGATTTGAAATCCGGCGCATAAGGATGAATCGTTATCATGTCCATCTTGTCCAAACCACCGTACTCGATAATCTTTACCAGGTTAGCAATCGGCCCGAGGTTGGGACCGATGATCGCGTCGGGGCGGGCTTGACGGATAGCCTGTTCAGTCATCTTTGCAGTCTCGGCAAATTCCGCCGGATTGATGTCCCACGGCTCATTCCAGATCTCAAAAAACTTCTGTTCTTTCGGAATACGGCTGACAAGCTTCTTGATATATTCAAGATATTTCGCCTTGACCGGAACAGTATTGATAAACCAGTCGCCTTTCATCGGGCCGAAACGTTTAACATCATAACAGTCGGCGGGGAAGGTTTTAATTTCGAGCATCATGATACGGGAGCCGTCCTGGACCAGAGCCTTGATGAAGTTATCGGAATCCTCAAACGGTTGAGCAGGATTCTTGCCGACATTCGGTCCGAACTGGACAAAGCTTCGCTGCCAGTTCAACCCCAGCTTCACCATGGCGTCATTGCTCTCCGGACATCCAAAACCGCCCTGGATACCGAAACGGCAGTCGGCGGCAAGCGCTTCCGCCATATTGCGTACCCGAAAACCGGCCACCCCCATGCTTGCCTGACATTCTGCTTTGTATATGCGTTTAGCTGCGTTTAACTCCGCGGCAACCTCCAACACATAATAACCTGTTTCCAACCCTTCCATAGTAATAGGAAAAATGTTTTTCCCGGCCTTGCATGTTACACTGCTTTCCTGTTGTTCGGCAATATCGCCAAAATAGTTTCGAAGAGTGTATTTTAAAGTGGCCCGGCCGCTTTTCGGAGCAGTAAGCTCCAACGGCATAGTTGCCGGTTTACCATATTCAAAAAGATTGCAGGGGGCTTGGCGAACTAACGACAGCAACATATCTCCGGAAGAAGCGTTCATCTGAGCAAGATCACTCGCCGTAGCCATAATCCGCAAACAGCTGAACGACATCATGAAATATTTTACATTCGCATCCTGCGAGAATACAATCTCAACATACCGCCCCTTGCAAGGCGGTAGTTTAATGGAAATCGGGATCGAGTTCTGCTTGATGCGACGGTTATTGAAGGTTTTCACCAGCGGCAGGTTACCGGCTTTGTTGCCGACAAAGACTTCCGCCCGGTCAAACCACTGCATTTCGTTATGTCCCCACATCCAGTTGAAATCTATTGATGATGGGTGTATCTCCACCGGAAACTCGAAACGTACCGCCATGCGTTTCTTCTCGTTACTGCTGTACTTGGACGACACGACTTCCGTATCCATACCCCCAATCAACATTTTACCGGTCGTGTCGTTGAAATACTTTGCCCCGAGCTCATTGCCATCGTTATCGAGGTAGGAGAACTTCACATCCTTCGCAATCGCCAGATTAACTTGCTCATTGCCAGCAAAGCCGACTGATGCGGCCAACATCACCAGCAATATCAATATGGTTCTAACACTCATTTCGCTCCTTAAATTTTATAATTGCTGCACATGCCATTCGACCGCCGGGAACGAGGAGTTATCGACCTCCTGCAAAGCAATTTTCTGCACATGACCGTCTGCTCGCAGAGTGTTGGACATTTTGTTATGCCGCCGGGACAGCGCTCCACCCATATTGTTATAATCATTCCAGCAGGCGTTCCAGATCGGTCCGACATCCATCGTAATCGAACCGCCGCTGAATGCGGCTCCGTCATATGCCAGAACCAGTACGCTCGGACGTTTGATCTTGACCAGTGGATTACCTTTTATTTTGCCATCATCACTGGGTCCGGTTCCCATGCTGTAGCGGGGAGAACCATAGGCATTGATGTAATAATTTATCCCGGTTCCGGCCATTTCAGTGCCACGAATGGAAGGACAGCTCAAAAGATCGCTGTTGTCGCCAACCATTTTACGTTTAATCCCTTTGCAGACCGAGAGCTGATTATTGAAATACATCCAGCTACCATTATAACTTCCGTTGGACGGGTCCTCGGAATTCTTCAGCAATCCCGCATTGACCAGGTGAAACGCCCAGTTAGCTGCGTAACCGCCGCCATTGGTCAGGGGCAAATAACCATCCTGCGCATCTGCAAATATAATTGTAGCGGTACCGAGACTCTTCAGGTTCGAGGTACATTGTGTTTCATGCGCCTTATCCCTGGCTTTCGACAACGCCGGCAGCAACATGGATGCCAAAATCGCAATGATCGCAATCACCACCAACAACTCGATAAGTGTAAAACTCTTTTGACCTGTTCCGCTCTTTTCTCTCATTTTTTTTAAGCTCCTTTATTATTTTCCGGGATTCGTTAATTTGTAAGATTAAAAATGGCCTGCATCGGCACAACAATACGGTGAGGCGGATCGCTGGGATCCCGCAGCATCTCCATAATACGCCGCGCCGCCTTTTTTCCCAGCATGGAGGGGGACAGATGGATACAGGGAATCTGGTCGTCGCTCAACCGATGTTTAAATGAAAACAACACCACGTTCTCAGGAACTTTGATCCCATTTAAAGTCAGCAACGTTTTAACCGCCATGGCCGCATCATAAAAACTGATAACGATAGCATCCGGCAAATCTCCCCGATTGATCCAGCAATGGATTTCCTCGATAAAAGCGGATATGTCAGTGGACTCCACAACGCTGACATCCTTTTCGGCAATCGAGAGGTCATGTCTTAAAAGCTCCACCTGAAACCCCGTCATCCGGAACGAGTCCTGATGCGACACGATAAATCCCAGACGCCGGCATCCGCGGGACAGAAGATAACGGCAGGCATTGATGCTGCCCTCGATATTATTGACCGTAATCATATCGCTTCGGTCATCGATGTTGTCATCTCCGCTCACAACCACATATTTAATTTTTTCCTCACGCAGACGGGTGGTAAGCTGCTCGGAGGGATAGCCCAGCAAAATAAGACCGGCCATGCGCTCCTGCGTCACATTGGCCAACATCACCTTGTCCGCCCCCGCCGGCAAAGTAGCAAGCACAATCTCCAGATGATGATCCAGCGCTACCTCCTGGATACCGGCAATTATCTCGTTGAAAAAGTCCAGGCCCAAGGGATTTTTTTGTTCGGGAAGCGGACAAATCAATAGTCCAAGCGTCGTCGGAGCAGAAACACGTCCGTTCTCGCCGTTCAGAGATACATGCCGATACCCCAGCTCCTGTATGGCATGCATCACCGTTTGCCGGGTGTAATTGTTAATCCGGGGATGATTGCTCAATACCCGGGATACCGTCGCTTGTGACACTCCGGCCCGCTCGGCAACATCGGTCATCGTAATATTGCTGCAGCTGACTTTTTCTCTATCCATAAATTCCTCGTTTGATTTGTCTATAACATTAATTATAAACGGTGTCATGAATAAATGCAATACATAAAATGAATAAAATGTATCTTTATGCAAATAAACATGAATTGAACGTGCATAATTATTCACGCATTCTTGCATTAATCTCTTTAATATTTAAGAAAGAAAGCCAACATATTTACAAATACCTGGAACATTTTCAAAATAACGCTGTCATACTATGCACGTCACAGTGATTTGTTTCATCATCTCATTTGACCGCCATCCTGGCACGGGAAAGGGATGGTGTTTTTTTCAATAATGTCTCAGCAGAGGATTCTTTATGTAAAAAAATATGCCGCGGCGAAAGAAAATCGTTTGTTTTTGAACAAAAGCATGTTAAAATAGGAATCCATACACACAGGACCATAACTCCAAAGGGATGAAAGAAGCGCGATTATGGCAAATGAAAGTCTGATTAAAGAAAATATCGAAGGTTCCAAGCTCCTTTTCAATGTTTCACTTTTCGTCGGCATCGGCGCGGCAATTATCACCTTGCTGATCTTTTTTACCGGGCTGGTGTCCAAATGGGCCGGACTTGACGCCTATGCCATCGGTATAATCCCCTTTATTATCGCTACGCTCTTTGCCGTCGCCGCCATGATCTACGGCAAACTTTCCGCCGCCGCCAGCTATGAAGAGATTGAAAAACAACTCCTCAAAGAGCGTAAGGACAGCGCGTTCAATACCGAAGAAGACGTCCGTTTCACCTCCGGAAGAGCGTTCCAGAATTACGAACGTTTCGCCCCGTATGTGATGTCCATCATCAGTATCGTGGTCATTACGGCGATGTTGGTGCTTTTTGCGCGTGAATGGAGCGGTCGCCTGGTGCCATTGGAACCCAAAAACACACTGCATGTGGCCTTTGTCTGCGTGGTTTTAATGTTTATAAGCGCCTTTTCAGGAGCATTCTGTATCGGCCAGTCCCGCGCCAAAACATTCCGCTGGCTGCGCCCGGTAGGTGCCTGGCTGATCGCCGCGTTTATTGCCATGCTGCTGGCAACGGCTTCATCTTTGTTGTACCGCTATGGCAAGACCGAACACCGCCTGGTGTATGATGCAACATTCGCAAAAATCATTTTCTGGTTTTTTGTTCTGCTGGATGTAGAGCTGTTAATCAGTTTGGTTACCGAATTTTACCGCCCACGTACTATTGAAGAGGTCCGCCCGGTTTATGAAAGCCGAATTCTGGCGCTCTTTACCGAACCCGGCGGAGTCATGCGCAATATCGCCGACGCACTTGATTATCAGTTCGGTTTTAAAGTCTCGAAGACCGCGCTTTACGGCTTTTTTGAGAAAGCCCTCGTTCCCATCCTGCTGTTGTGGGCACTGTTGTTCTGGCTTTTCACCGGCATTGTCGAGGTCAATCACAATGAAGTCGGCTTCCGGCTGCGCTTCGGCAAGCTGATAAATGAAGCCCCTCTCGAAGCGGGAGTATATTACAAGTGGCCATATCCCATGGAGGTCATTCAGAAGATATCCTGTACCGAGATCCATGAGGTCAGAGTCGGAGCTTCGCTGGAAATGAAAGACGGTGTGGCTCTTCAGCCCGATATCGTCCTGTGGACCAAAAAACATTATGCTCAGGAAAAAGAGTTTCTGGTTGCGGTTCGCAACACTCAGGGCGAAGATTCCGCCTCGGGTTCCCTCTCGCTTCTGGGCGCAAGTATTCCGATCCAGTTCACCATCAACAAAGATCATGTCAAAGCCTATATCTTCGACAACTACGATCCATCCAATATGGTTCAGAAAATCGGGGAACAGATCGTCACGAAATATTTTGCCAGCGTCGATCTGTTTAAGGTCATGTCCGAAGGACGCGGGGAGACAACCGCCGCACTGAAAAAACAGCTTCAGGAGTCCTGTGACGCCCATAATCTCGGCATCACCATTGTTGCCGTGAACATTCACGACGTTCATCCTCAGATAGAAAAAGTTGCGCCTTCGTTCCATGACGTCATCAACGCCATGGAAGAAAAGGAAACCAAGATCCTCGAAGCCGAAGCCTATGAGATCAAGACTATCCCTGCGGCCAAATCCCAGGCCGACCGTATTACTCTGATCGCCAAGGCATACAGCGACAATATGATCCGCGTTTCTGCCGCCGAAGCTGAACGTTTCAGCAAACAGCTTCTCTCTTACAACGCCATGCCGCAAATTTTCAAATTACGAACCTATCTCGATTTCCTGGAACGCGATTGCAACAGCATCCGGAAATTCATCTTCTCCAAATCCATCCCCTATGAGATCTACGAGATCAATCTGGAGGAGAAAGAGCGGCTTGATCTGCTGGATACGGATCTCGGCAATGTAACCAAATAAACCTTAAATCAGTAATTTTAAATTATACTTTATAAATAAAGAAGGAGAATGTAGATGTCGGCGAAACAAGAACAACGGGCGCCCAAACACTGGGTCACCATTTTACTCGGAATCATGGTTGCGGTGGTCTTCATCATTACGATCATCTCATTTCAAGTAAAGAACACCGAATATGCTGTTATCACCACTCTCGGGAAAATCTCCGGTACAGCCGATTCCGGTTTGAACTTCCGCTGGCCATACCCGATCCAGAGCATCTACAAGTTCGACAAACGCATCCGCTGTTTTGAAGGCAAAGGCGGTAAGATCGAAGAGACCCTCACTAAAGACGGACAGAACGTTCTGATCGGCATATATATCGCTTACAAGATCGTTGACCCCGTACTCTTTTATACCACCTGGATGACCATTCCCCGCGCCGAAGAATCTCTCAGTGACTGGATGCGGAGCGAAAAATCGCTGGTTATCGGTAAATACCGCTTCGACCAGCTGATTAACACCGACGCGAACAAGATGAAGCTTTCGGAAATAGAAAAAATGATCTGTGATGAACTGAACCTGAAAACCCGTAGTCAGTACGGCGTGGAAGTGGTCAGTGTCGGCATCAACAATATCGGCATCCCGGCAAACACAACCTCCTCGGTATTTAACCGCATGATCGCCGAGCGCCAGACCATTTCCAGCCAGTATCGCGCCGAAGGCGAAAGCCGGGCAAAAGATATCCGCAGCAAAGCTGATGCGGAAAAAACCAAGATCCTGACCGACGCCGAAGCCGAAGCCAAGACCATCCGCGCTGATGGCGATGCCATGGCAGCCAAATATTACAGCGAATTCAACAAGAACCCGCAACTGGCGGCGTTCTTGCGCAAACTGGATTCCATGAAGAAGATCATGGGTCAGAAGACAACGCTGATCCTGGATACCGATTCCGCCCCGTTTGATATTTTGAAGGCCGGCGCGGAAAAAATCGATAACGGAAGCAAAAAGTAAACCGAAACGGTGACGGAATTATGAATAACATGGATAATGAACACGAACATCACGTTCATGGGCAGGAACATAATTACGGCCGTTATGACTTGGGCCTGAAAGCCTTTGTCCGCAGCCTGCAGGTTGCGTTTCTGATTATGGCCGTGCTGATTATCGGAATGCTGGTGTACTCTTTCGCTATTGGCGGATTTAAGATTGTTAAACCGCAGAGTGCAATGCTTATGATACGTTTTGGCAAAGTTGAATCTGTTATCAGCAAGGGGTGGAGCTGGGCGTTCCCGCGTCCGATAGACGAGTTTATCGAAATCCCGATGAACCAGCAGAGTTTCTCCATCTCTTTTACGGCCCAGACCATGCCGATGATGGAAGGCGCCCCTCCGCCTCAGGGAGGACCTCTTGAACCGGGTCGCGATAACTATCTGATCTCCGCCGACGCCAATATAATCCATACCAGTTGGAACGTGGTCTATAAGATCAGCAACCCGCAGAAATATTACGAGAACGTCATCGCGGCAACAGCCCCGTTTGCGGACAAAGAAACGGCAAAAACTGTGAACGGTGAAGAGTCTTACGACGGCGGACCGCTGGTCCTGATGCAGAACGAACTCCGCAACGTTGTAATAAAGGTTACCGCCAGACACAAGGTCGAAGAGGCGCTCTACAACAACCAGAGCTATATCAGTGACGTTCAGAATGGATTCTTAGAGGCCATCACAAAACTGGATATCGGTGTTGAAATCGAGTCTGTCACTCTTGGCGGTGCGGTACCTCCGCAAAAAACCAAAGCGGCATTCGACGAAGTAAGCATTGCCCGCCAGGAACGGGAAAGAATGATCAGTGAAGCGTTGACCTATCAGATCCAGCAGGAAAACGCCGCCTCCTCCGACAAAGTTATGATTCTGGCGGAAGCCCAGAATTACAAAACCAGAATCGTGGCGGAAATCAAATCGGAAGCCTTTTATTTCAACAAGATCAATGAAGAATATCTCAAAAGCCCCGACACTGTCCTGGTTGCCCTGTATAACTATACCCTGGCAGATGTCCTGGCTTCGACCAAGGAAAAATTCATTCTATATAAATCGGCCCGCGGCAATCAGGAAGTTCGCCTGAAAATCAATCCCGAGCCGAAAAAAGTCCAGCAAACGACTAACAACCAAAAGTAAAAGGTGATTAGATATGGCTGAAGCAATCGCCAATGCGGAACATGAGCATGCCGAACACGGAAATTGCTCCTGCGGTCATGACCATGCCCATGACCATGCCCATGAACACAACCATGAGCAGGCACAGAAACACGTTCACGCCAAAGGGGTAACCTGCCCCGTATGCGGTAATATATCCGAAGGAACAGGACACGAACGCTCAATGGGGCGGCTTTCCAGTGCCTTGATCGGTGGTTTTTTTGTCGCCAACTCCTTCCTGCTGCAATGGCTGTTTCCCGCGCAGGTGTTTGCGGCGAATTTGAGTGCCATTTTGGGCGGAGTCATTCTGGCACTGCCGATCATCTTTACGGCAATCAAAGACCTGATCCGCGGCAAGGTATACATGAATGAACTGGTGGCGCTGGCCATCCTTTCCGCCTTTGCCGGTAGCGATTTCCAGACCGCCGGCATCATTGCCTTTTTCCTGTTGATCACCATCATTATCGAATCGCGAACCGCCAGCGGCGCACAGCGTTCGATTGAGGAGCTGGTCAAATTGACGCCTCACACCGCCAACAAGATTATTGAGGGCAATGAACTGGAAGTTGACGTGCTCGAATTGGCAGTCGGCGACATTATCCGCGTCCGCCCCGGCGATAACTTTCCGGTAGACGGCGTAATCGCAAAAGGCGAGACTACCGTCAATCAGGCCTCCATCACCGGGGAATCTCTCCCGGTTGATAAAGAGATCGGCAGCGAAGTTTTCGCCGGAACCCAGAATCTGACCGGCAGCGTAGAGATTCGCGTCACCAAGCTCGGGGAAGACACCACGCTGGGCAAGGTCAAGGAAATGATTATCGCCGCGGAAAGCAGCCGCACACCGATAGTACGCATTATTGACCGTTACGCGGGCTTTTATACTCCGATGGTGTTGATGCTGGCCGCTTTAACCTGGTGGATTTCCGAAGGAGACATGAAGCGCGTTATCACTCTGATGGTCATTGCCTGTCCCTGCGCCATCGTCCTGGCCACTCCGACCGCGGTGGTGGCGGCAGTCGCCGCAGCGGCACGTCTGGGTATTTTCATTAAAAATGTCGCACATCTGGAACTCGCCTCGAAGATCCGTACTTTCGTGTTCGACAAAACCGGAACCCTGACCGACGGGATACTTTCCGTGGCTCGGCTGGCTCCGGTAAACGGTATTGAACCGGCGGAGCTGCTGCTCTGTGCGGCTTCGGCGGAAGTACACTCCAATCACCCGACCGCCAAAGCATTGCAGCGGCTTGCCGTTGAAGCCGGGCTGAAACTCAAGGAAGCCCATGACTTCCAGGAAGAACACGGTAAAGGCGTCAGTGCGGTAATTAACGGTGAAAAATATTTCCTCGGCCGTCTTAATTGGCTCAGTTCAATGAATGTTGATGTATCGAACGTTCATACCGGCAAAAAGGAAAGCGAAAGTTTCGGCATGAGCGTCATCTACGTTGCCAAAGGCAAATCCGCCATCGGCTGGATCGGCTTCAAGGACAAGATCCGCAATGAAGCCACGGAAATGGTCAATTCCTTGAAAGTACTCGGCGTTGAACATTGCGCGATGGTTACCGGGGACCGCGAATCAGTGGCTGAAACCGTCGCACAGCAGCTTAAGATCGATGAATACCGCAGCGAATGTCTGCCGGAAGGCAAGGTCGCTTACGTGGAAAAGGTTAAAGGTCATTCCATGGTCGCGGTTGTCGGCGACGGCGTCAACGACGCTCCGGCGCTGGCGGCGGGCGATCTGGGTATCGCCATGGGAGCCATCGGCAGCGACATCGCGGTCAACAGCGCCTCCATTGCCCTGATGACCAACGACCTGCGTCGCATTCCAATGCTGGTGCTTCTCTCGCGGAAATCCCGTATCGTCATCAGCCAGAACCTGTTCTTGGGCATGTTGTTCGTCTTCGGAGGAATGATCCTTTCCGTTTTCGGCTGGATGTCGCCTATCGCAGCGGCAATATTACATTCTCTCAGTACGGTATTGATTATTTTCAACAGCGCCAGACTGGTGCGGACGGGAGAAGAGCTGACGCTGGAAGATAACCGGCGCCAGGCGGCGGAAGCTAATACGGATTGATTAATTTTAAATAACAAATGGTGTGACGATGGCAGAAGCCAACAAGATTCCAATCATCAATGCGGTAGGATTGAGCAAAGAGTTCCGGGATTTCTGGAACCGCCCGAAGGCGAGAGCAGTCAACGATATCGACTTCCAGGTTTTTCCGGGAGAAGTCGTCGGGCTACTCGGTCCCAATGGATCCGGAAAATCAACCACCGTCAAAATGCTGCTGGGGTTGCTTTATCCCACGGCAGGCAACCTAACGATTTTCGGGCAGTCACCGCGCGACGTCGAGACCAAAACCCGCATCGGTTATCTGCCCGAAGAGTCATATCTTTATAAATATCTGACCGCGGAAGAAACGCTTGATTTCTTCGCCTCGCTGTTCAACATGTCTGGTCCAGAGCGTAAACGCCGTATCGATCAGCTGCTGGACATGGTCGGCATGACTCATGCGCGCCGCCGAACCGTGGGTGAGTTCTCAAAAGGAATGCAGCGGCGTATCGGCCTGGCGCAAGCCATGATCAACGATCCATCATTGCTGATTCTAGACGAACCAACTTCGGGACTGGACCCATTAGGCTGTCGTGAAGTCAAGGACTTGATCCTGCTGTTGAAAAAGCGCGGCAAGACGGTTTTAGTTACCAGCCATCTGCTCAGCGATGTGGAAGACATCTGCGATCGCGTCATCATCCTGTATGGTGGGAAAGTACGCGCCACCGGAACTCTTGACGAGCTGTTGACTATTCCGGAAGAAAGTCGCATTACCACGCCATTATTGAAGGCTGATGCCTTGGAGCGGGTACTTAAAATTTTGCGAGAAGAACTTAAGGACGAATCCTTTTCTATCGATAATCCGCGAATGTCTCTGGAAAATTTCTTCCTGGATGTCATCAACAAAGCCAAAGCCGACAGTATAGAAACCGCCGGAGTCGTCAGTGGAGGCCATGTTGCCGATTATCTTACAGAAGGAGTATCGAAAGAAGATACAAAAGCTGTCCTGAAGGAACTTCTGGTGGAAGAAACCGTTCCGGTAGCGGCTCCGCAACAGCCAACCGCTGCCGAAATCAGAAAAGAAGAGGTCAAGGCAACTGTTCTTGCCGGGCTGGCGGAAGAGGAAGAAGAGACTCCCGCGCCTCAATCCGAGTCCCGGGAAGACCTTTCCGAAGCCAATGCAAAATTGAAAGATTTACTTTAACCGGTAACAGATCGGAACACGCTGATGATATCTTTATGGAGTATTACAAAACTCACCACAAAAGCAGCAATACGGTCTCATATCTTTCAATTGCTGCTGGCAATGTTATTGATATGCGTCATTTTTGTCCCCATGACGATTTCTGGGGATGGAACGGCATACGGCTATATTCAGATATCGCTGAAATACAGTCTGGCGATCGTAACCTTCATCCTGTCTCTTTCCACGGTCTGGCTGGGTTGCTTTTCTTTGTCTTCCGACATTGAAAGTTATCAGCTGCATATGGTCATTTCCAAACCGGTTTCAAGAATCAAGATCTGGATCGGGAAATGGTTGGGAGTGCTGATAATCCATCTAATTCTCCTTTTTCTGGCAGGAATGTCCATCTATCTGATTATCATCTGGCAATTTTCCCGCCAGTCTTTCACTCCAGAGCAAAAGGCTAAAATCGAGTCGGAAGTTATGGTGGGGCGGCGTGTTTTCTGGCCGGAGCGCCCAGATATCAATGCGATGGCAAAGATCCTGTTCCAGAAGCGCATGGAGCAATTGCAGCAGGAAAGTAAAAATAAAGCCGTAATCAATGTAGACATCAATGAAGCCGCCGGCCTGGACGAGATGCGCAAACGAGTGGTGGCGCTCCTATCCGAAATCCGACCTGGAGAAGGCAATATGCGTCCATGGCGGTTTACTGGCATTCCCAACAATGATCAGCCGCTTTTCCTGCGTTTCCGTTTTTATGTCAATAAAATTTCCAGCAAGGATCAGCGTATTACCTATGGAGTTTGGCTGGTCAAACGTGAAATCGAAACGGACAAAGTGGTAGATGGAAAAAAGGAAAAGAAGGCGTATTACTTCCCAATCAACGATTACCCGCAACAATACATGTCCGGGGTTTTCCATGAAATAACGCTTTGGCCGGGATCGGTTTTGAGTGACAATAGTGTTGAGGTCGCGTTTATAAGTTTTGATCCAGAAAACAAACCGCTTTTCATCCAGATGTCTGACGGGCCGAAGTTGCTGGCGAAAGTTGGCGGGTTTTTAGGAAATTATCTTCGCGCGCTGGCGGTATCCGCTCTTCAGCTTATCATTCTCGCAGGGTTGGCCTGTGCCGTCGCCTGCGTCATGTCTATGCCGACCGCAGTATTTCTGGTGTTTTCGTATCTGCTATTCGGCATATTCGCTCAATATCTGGTTGGCAGCGGCGCGGAATCCGCCTCTGAAGGGATTACTAATTTTATCGGATACTGGGTCAGCAAAGTGCTGTTGATCATTATTATTCCCATGCAGAATTTTGAAGTATCAAATTTTATTTCAAATGGGGAACTGATCGAGTTTTCATATATGGGGAAATTGTTTTTCAGCTATTTTGTCCTGAAGGCATTACCGTTATTTTTGCTGGGAATCCTGCTTTACAAACGCAGAGAAATGGGATTGGTGATTAGAAAATGAACCGTTTTAGATCATTTGTCATGTATTTACTGGCCATTGCCGCCACCGCCATGCTGTTGGTCGGCGTGGGAATATCATCCAGCCGGCTCAATTTGCTGATCAAGGAAAACCATCTCCGGGCCACTGGTGAAATCAAAAATGCGCCACCAATCGTAACCTTCACAACAGTGGCGCTGGGCAGTTTCCGCGGTCTGCTGGCCGACCTCCTGTGGCTGCGCACCACATCTCTCCAGGATGAAGGCAACTATTTTGAAATGGTACAGCTGGCTTCATGGATCACAAAACTTCAACCGCGATTCACCGGAGCAACCGCCTATCTTGCTTGGAATATGGCATACAATATTTCGGTTACCTGTTCTTCGGCGGAAGACCGCTGGCGCTGGATATCGCGCGGGATTGAACTTATTCGTGACGAAGCGATTCAGTATAACCCCGAAGATCCTCTGCTTTACAAGGAACTCGGCTGGATCTATCAGCATAAGATCGGTAACATCATGGATGATGCCAACCTTTACTACAAAAATCAGATGGCGATTGCATTGATGAAAGTCTTCGGCGGACCGGCCCCTGACTGGGAACAATGGGCGGCCACGCCACAAAACGCCAACGACTTTAAGAAAAGCCTCTCAAATGAAAGCCGCGCCATTCTGCAAAAGGCCCTCGACGAAACCGGTTATGCTTCTTTCAGCAAGCTTGAAACCTATTTCCGCGAAAATGGGAAGCTCCCTGAGGATTTTCTATCGAAATTCAACCACCCGGAAATCATCAGTAAATTGGTAACTTATCTCCGGGTCAACTGGCTGGTTGACGTATATAAGCTTGATCCTCGTCTGATTTTCAGCATTAACAAGAAATATGGCGACCTAGATTGGCGTCTGCCCGAATCACAGGCTATTTACTGGGCGACCAAGGGGCTGGAAATGACACCATCGCACAAGGACATCAATTGCGAGCGTATGATTACCCAAGCGCTGAAGGACGCGTTTATGGGAGGACGTCTGTTGATGGTTGATGACAAGGATTACGCAACTGTTATCACGGTTCCCAATCTGAATGTGGTGGATGTAGTCCGCGAAACATATCTTAAAGCCTATGAAGACAACAAGAGTTCCAGTTTCCGTTCTGCCCTGCTCAACTTCATGAAAGATGCGGTCGTAGTCCTTTACAATTTCGGCAACTACTCCAAAGCCCAAAAATACTATGATATTCTCCGCAAGGATGAGCCAGGAAAGCCGGAATACAGGGCGCCACTGGATCTGTTCGTACTTAAAGAATGGGCGGAAGATGTTAGAGACGCCACCCCCAAACAGGCTAACGACATTATCAGCGGTCTACTCTACCGTTGTTGCAATTTCCTGGCGTTTGGCGACATTGACGCCGCCTTGTCACATGAAAAGCTTGCCCGTTTTGTCTATAATCGATATATGACTGAGAATGCCGACGTCAAAGGACGGACCGGCTTGGCCAGCTACAACAAAATCAAGGAAAGTGTCACCAAGACCTGTCTGGAGAAATTCAACCCGGCCATGGCAAAGGCATTGAAATTCCAGCTCGAGCAGATGAAGTTATTGGCGAAAGAGGATGATGCCAAAACTAAAAATGCGGACGATTCCAGCAAAAAACCATAATATCTGCAATACGGCCCATGGTATTTCAGTGTTTGCTCCCTGTTACATGGGCAATTCATAACGTATCTTAATGATGATCGTTGTAATTAATGACACGTCACTGGAATTTTTGTTTTTGTAACCCTCTTGTTCCATCATCTATCC
The DNA here is from genome assembly GCA_003246475.1 of Lentisphaerota bacterium. Taxonomy (GTDB): domain Bacteria; phylum Verrucomicrobiota; class Lentisphaeria; order Victivallales; family SZUA-371; genus SZUA-371. The sequence continues at coordinate 13,318 of QKAL01000230.1, read as the reverse complement.
AATTGCAAGATACTATCATCCGTCATATTGTATAAAATAACGGGTTTTCCCGTCATTTTAATCTATTTTTGAACTATCCTTGCTCCAATTGAACACTTAGCCTTCGGCGAAGAGGCTCGCTTTTCTATCTATTTTCTTTGCATAAAATAATGAACTATCCGATAATTCGCTATTGACATTAATGAAAATAGACGCTATAATTATTTATGAAACAAATTGAAACAGTTGTGAAATAATTACATGAAGCATCCATGAATGTTAAAAATCAACAAGTATCGATCTATTCGGTAGCCAAAAAAGCCGGGGTCTCGGCGGCAACCGTATCGCGAATCCTGAACCAGTCAGCATCGGTAAATCTGCAGACCAGGCAACGGGTACTGACGATTATGGAAGAGATGCAGTTCCGGCCGCGGCAATCGCGCAACCGGGCAGGGCAGATAGGATTCGTAATGATCCGGGACTTGGTGTCTAGCATGGATCACTATTCATCGACTATCATGCAGGGGATTATGAATTTCTGCTCGGAAGCCGGTATAGACTTGTCAATGATCCATCTTTCTCCCGCACAGGCAGAGTCAGAAATGGTGGTAAAAACCGTAATGGAGCACGGTTGCGACGTCGTGATTCTAATCGGCAAGCATTCGCACTTTATCAGCTATATGCAGCGTGCGGGAATCCCGGTAATCATTATTGGTGACCAAGTTGATGCTTCAGGCGTATATTATGTTGATGCGGATAACGAACAGGGAACACGCCAGGCCATGGAGTTTTTGATTGGGCAAGGACACCGCCGGATCGTACTTTTCTGCGCCAATATGAGTTCCAAGGACCATGAAGACCGCCTAAAGGTCTACTGCCAGGTTCTGGCGGAAAATAATATTTCATTCGACCCGGAACTGGTCGTCAAGCTGACACACCGCGTGGCATCGATGGAGGCTGGACGCCTGATGGCTCAGGACTATTTCAGCGGGCAATTCAATGCCACTGCAGCCTTGGCCATGAGCGATGAAATGGTCTATGGCATGTTGCGTTATCTGAACGACGCGGGTATTCGTGTCCCGGCAGATATCTCTATTGTAGGTTTTGACGACTATGAATTGTCTCGTTACATCGAACCACCGCTGACCACCGTACATCAGCCATTGTTTGAAATGGGAGAATATGCCGCTAAATCCGCACTGCGCCTGATTAACGGTGGGACGATGGAAAGTGTTAACAAAATACTTCCCGCTGAACTGGTCATCCGCAAATCAGTGAAGAAACTTCAACCATAATTTTTGGAGGTTTTTAAATGAACTATAAAAGCAGGAGACGTAAGATGAAAAGTAAAAACAAATTCCAATTATTTACTCTAATAGAACTCTTGGTTGTTATTGCGATCATCGCAATTCTGGCCGCAATGCTGCTGCCTGCATTGAACAAAGCCAAGGAACGAGCCCGGGCAATAAAATGCACCTCAAACCTGAAGCAACTCGGCTTGACCATTACCATGTATGCAGATTCCTATAACGACTACCTTCCACCATTATCCCTTTCTAACGACCCCTTCCCATACGGTCTTAACTGGATATGTTATTACGCACACAACAATAACCTCAGCCATGGCTTGATTTATCTGTTTCTGGAAAACTATCTCACCAAAGAGGATCTGGTCAGCTGTCCATCCGACCCCAATGTGGCTAAGGGCCGCAAATGGGATCTTAACGACAGCGGCAACATCATGTCTTACAACTACTTCGGAGGGCTGGGACGCGGCAGCTCCGGGTCCGCGGGACAATATCTTTTGAACGGAGCAACCAGACCGAGAAACCGCGGAAGCGATCCGGGCGGTTATATTCTGGCTTCGGACAGCAATGCCGGAGCCGACGGGATTCGCCATCATGGAAGAAACAATTTCCTGCATCTTGACGGTCACGTTGCCTCAAAGCAGTTCTTTACCGATGATGGAAAACAGTGGCACCGTTACGACGATATCACCAATTAATCAAATCTTCCGCCCGAATAACGGGCGGATATTTTAACCCACAGATGACGAAGGATTTTTTCAGATGATTAGACAATGGTTACTACTCTTTTTGATAATTTTTACAGGAGCGAACGCCTCCATTCTGGCTGGCGAGGAAGAAGCGGACTCGAGAATCCATTGCCGGTTATTCTCTGACCATGTGTACCCCGGTTTACCCGCGATCCTAGAATGTACAATTCCCCAAGAATATAACAAGAATATGAGACTTGAATGTACCGTTTCCGATCTCTCCGGAGCCGAAATTATGAAGGAAAAATCCGTACTTCACCAGGGAAAAAATCTTGAAACAATATCACTTCCCGATGATTCAAAAGAAGATGTCCTGATCCAGTGGGATATTTCAAGAATCGACAGCGCAAAGACTGTGGCGGCGGGAACATTGACATTACATCGCCCAGAATCTCCGGTCCGCTTCCATAACCGACTTCCAGTGGTAAAAGGCAAAGAAATATTTCCCCTCGGTATATATCTGCCGTGGCCAAATGAACGGGACGGGAAGATAATAGAATTGCAAAGCGCCGAACAATCCCTTAAGGATCTGCCGTTGCTGGCGGATACCGGATTCAATCTGGTGGTGGTACCTTATCCAAAATTTTACGCCGCAAAATGTGAAAAAATTATGGAGCTGGCCAACCGTCTGAATATGCTGGCGGTATGTTCGGCGGAACCTTCTTTATATCGTGAGATCGGCAAAAAGTTTCCGAACGTCATCGCTTGGGTCGGTCCGGATGAGCCGGAGATTAACCCGGATAAGGCCAATCACACGCCGGAAAAGCTGCGTAAAGACTACGAAGATCGCAAGGTTATATGTAACGACAGGCCGATCGTTATGAATCATTCCCGTCCGGTAGCCTTCGGTTCGTACGCCGGCTGCCGTGATATTTTGATGTCCGATCCCTATACCTTCGGCAAAGTATATTCCGATGCCGGAAGAATTTCCCACTTTATCCGTGAAATGCGTAACCAGACGGGAAATGCCGTGCCGAACTGGGTAGTTCTGCAACTCTATAAGATCAAGGACGACATGTATCTGCCGTCTCCCCAGCAAATGCGTTGCCAGACCTTTATGGCATTGATGCTGGGCGCCGATGGAATATTCTACTATTCCACCGCAACGCCAGAAACTCCCGGCTGGCACCTGTTGACTGATCCGGAATCAGCTGCCACCTGGAAGTCGATCAAGCCGTTGTTCGAAGAGGTTCGGCGAAGGCTGACGCTGTTTCGCAATCCAGCCATCGCCCAATCCAAACCGGATGACGCGATAGAAAAAGCCGGCCTGCTCTGGCGAGTGGGCATAGCCGAAGGCAAGAAAATTCTCACTATCATCAATTACACCGGCAGGGAAGTTAAATATAAATTCCGCCCCGAAGGGTTTATTCCTCCTGAAAAGATTCCGCCATATGCCGTAATCTTTATGGAAAAACCCACTCCGAAGGTAAGATAGATGCTTATCCCGCAAGATATTGCCTCGCTACCGAAAACTGTTCGCCAACCGACTGCCGCCGCATGGGCGGCGGCTTCAACGGCGGCATTCGACCATCGGCGACCAACCATTCATTTCCATAGTCCCGGCAACTGGATGGGAGATCCCAACGGCCTTATTTATCATGAAGGATACTATCATATTTTTTACCAGCATAATCCATATGCCGCACATTGGGCAAACATGCACTGGGGTCACGCACGCAGCAGGGATCTGGTACACTGGGAACACCTGCCGGTAGCGTTGATTCCGCGTCCAGAGGCAGGAGAGGAAAATTGTTGTTCCGGGTGCTGTGTCATAAATTCACAAAATGTTCCGATCATCTTTTACGGTGGAGCCGAACTACGGGGAGTAGAGGGTAGTTCCGACCTGATTTTCTGGAATCAGGAAGATCCATATGCCTCTTTTAATGATAATACGTCGCAGGCCGAAGGGCTTATTATTTATTGTGACCCCTTCTATTTTGAGGACGGCGATCGCCATTTCATGGTTACCAATGCCAGCCGACGGGGTCCGAACGGAAAGCCGGATCACCCGGTTGTAGTAATCTATGAGGCGGATAATAGCGAGTTGCGTCAGTGGCAAAATCGCGGTGTGGTTTTTGAATATCCAGGCAGCAGAGAAAAGTGCCACCATCTCGAATGCCCAAATTTGATCCGGCTCGGCGAACGGCATATATTACTGCTTTCAAACAAGACGAGCATTTGTACGGAATATTTTATCGGACATTTTGATGCGGAGGCTTTAAAATTCATCCCTGAAGACCACGGTATCATCGACGGCTACAACTTCTACGCCTCCAACCTGTTAAAGACGCCAGACGGCAGGTGGATTATACTGGGCTGGAATCACGGCTTCTGTGAAGGGAACACCGATTGGAGCGGGTGTCTTTCTCTACCCCGTGTTCTATCGATGGCACAGGATAATACGTTGCAGCTGGAGCCCGCTGATGAACTTAAGCTGCTTCGACAAAGCGAAATGAAATTCCCTCCATTCATCTCGTTGCGAAAGACATATATACAGGAACTCAGTGCCGGTCGGGTTTTTGAAGTATCGGGACACATTATCTGCCATGGCGTACCATGGCTGGAACTTGCACTGCAAACTGCCGCCGGAGAAGAAACGCTTTTTTACTCCGCGATGGTTGATCTGATTTCAAAAAACGTTTCCTGCGGTAACGTTTCTTTTAAACTAACAGACCATATGACGGAAGAATTTTCTTTCCGTTTGTTTGTCGATTGCTCCGTCGTAGAATTATATCTGGATAATCGAATTGCGTTGACAACGTGCTGGCAATTCCCTCCGGAACAGGATTATCATTTTAAAATTACGGCGGCGGATGCACATCCCGTCTTACAATCGCTACTGATTTTTCCGCTGAATTTATAATTTTAAGGTTGTTCATACTCTTTTTCGCACGCGTCTTGATTATCCTGAACCGGACATTATAGTATTTTTCAGTAAATCACAAGGAAAGGAAGGTTCGGATGAAGACGACATTAGAGGAAATCAAAGATAAGATCGCGTCGGCAAAAGGATTGGAAGATTCCCGCAAAGCGGAATTGACGGAACTTGTCGGCAAATTATATTCCGAACTCGAAGAACTGGCCCGAACTGACCGTAATCGCGCCGAAAGCGTCAGCGGTTTCGCAAAAGAATCCGCCAACGAAGCCGCTAACGGAAATAATCAGGAATCGCTGGACAAAACCCTGAGCGGGTTTTCTTCCTCGGTAGACGAACTGGAGGCCAGTCATCCGCGCGTGGTCGAACTGGTAAACCGAATCTGTAAGATGTTGTCGGACATCGGCATATAATTTTCGGGAACAGTGATGCTGTCATTGATAAGATGTTTTCGTGTTCAGGGAAAAGGCTGGTGCTCTTTCCTCACAATATCTGCTTTATTTTTCATGGCTTTCGATCTCTGGGCCCGTGCTGGTGGCGGTGGCGGTTTCTCTGGAGGGGGATTTTCCGGCGGCGGCGGCCGCGGCAACGGTAGTGGCGGAGATATTTTCTTCCTGATATATCTGATTTTCAGGTATCCGGTCGTTGGAATACCCGTTACAGTGATTTTTCTGGTAATTCTTTACTTTTCCTATTATCAGGGAAAAGAGATTCATGTCTCACGTACCATCAGCAAATACAATCAACGGCAGGGGTTCGAGCGGATGCAGGGTCAGATGTCACTGATTACCGGCCGAGACCCCCAGTTCAGCCCGATGGAATTTAAAAAACACGGGACAGAAGTATTTTTCCGCCTCCAGGACGCCTGGGCTAACCAGGATATGAGATCCGTAAGAACTCTGGTTTCCGACGGAATTTTCGAGCGCTTTACCCTTCAACTGGAAATGATGCGGAAATCCAGAATAATCAATAAGATGGATGGCGTGTGTATCGCAGATGTGGACATTGCGCTGGTTGAGGCGGGACAATATTTTAACGCGATCACGCTGAAAATAGAGGCTGGCGCCGCCGATTATTATGTCGATACCAAGTCCGGCAAAGTGGTATACGGCGACCACGACAACGTTTGCCCCTTTACCGAATTCTGGACTTTCATCCGCCGGCCTGGCGCAAAAACCGTTGCCGGAAAAAGTCTGCTCGACAATAACTGCCCCAACTGCGGCGCATCCCTGGAAATCTCCGACTGTGCCGAATGCCCGTCCTGTAAATCGGTGGTTAATTCCGGCGACTACGACTGGGTTTTAACTGAGATCACCCAGGAATCGGAATGGCAGACAACAGAAAGCCGTGATATTCCCGGGCTACCGGAACTGCAAAATATGGACCCTACATTCAATGTCAATCATATTGAAGACCGGGTTTCGGTCATGTTCTACCGCTGGATCGCCTCACAGTTCTTTGCCGACAGCAAATATATCCGCAAACTGGCGGCACCCGGTTATCTGTCCGGCAACAACAGCATGTTTAAGATCCAGGATAACGGCAAACATCTTTTTTATGCCGACGCTGCCGTGGGAAGCGTTGAGACTGTCGAGGTTATCTGCGGAAATGATTATGACAAAGTCAGGGTTAAAGTCAAATGGTCCGGTCATCGGGAGGCGCAACACGTTCCTGATCTGATTGTCCCGGATTATGACAGTTCGCGGATCTTCACTCAGGAATATATCCTGACCAGAAAACACGGAGTGCAGTCCTCCGCGAAAAACGTGCTTAACAGTGTGCATTGTCCAAACTGTGGCGCCGCGGAAAGCCTTTCCGACAAACCGTATTGCGAATATTGCCATACTCCACTTAATGACGGCAGTCACGACTGGGTGTTGGAAACCATTCAACCCTTCAGCGGCTATCCCTCAAACCGTTCGTCATATGCCGATGAGGTTTTCGTGGCTCAAATGGTAACAGACCGCGAGGCGGAAATGAACCGTATGCTGATGTTCCGCCAATGCGACATCGACAGTCTGCTGGCGGCGGCGGCGTATATGATGCTGTCCGACGGCGAAATCGCACCTGAAGAGTACAGTTTGTTAAAAAACTACGCGTCGCAGCGTAATTATAGCGAAGAACGTTTGAAAAAACTGATCTCTTCTGTTCAAGAGAATACCATTGAAGTCAAACTTCCCGAAAATTATATCGACCAGGAATTTTTCCTGCGCTGTCTGATCCAGATGTGTCTGGCCGATGGCAAGGTGACGCTGCAGGAAAAGAAACTGCTCAACGAGATCGGGGCCGCTATGAACCTGACCTCTTACGACGTTCAATTGAAAATTGGCGAGGAGCGCTCCTGCATGTATCGCAAAGCCAAAGGCCGAAACTAAACCAGCATGTATTGATTGGCTATGGATATGCCGCTTAACATAGCACCGGTAATCCCGAGAAAACCCTGATCGGTCCCGCAGATATAGAGATTGCGCAAGTGAGTTCTGCCATCCTTTAGCTTGACAGCGGAACCGTAGATTGCGCCTCGAGTGCGGTTGGTGAACTTTTCAAGAGTCAGCGGAGTAATGGTGTCAGTAAAACGGGCATTATCCAAAATGGCGTCACAACGCAGGACGACACCTGCCTGTATCATGGCTTCTTCAGTGCACTTTTTCTTGCACACCTGGTATTGTTCCGGCGACAGGTTTTTCCAGTACTGATATCCCGCCAGGGCCGTAAGCCGGATCATACGTGCCGGCAGAGGATCATTTTTTTCGAAATAAAAGTTTTCCGGCAGACATACCACCCCGCTGCGGGTATCCATTAATCCGTCGGGACTACGATAATCAAAACGTTCTTCCTGATTGAAAAAGATCACGGTACGGTTACTAGCGGTGTTAAACCCGCCATCCATCACAGCGATGGCCTCGACAAAAGCCAACGACCCCGGTTCCGTCCGATAACCCGGAGTAACACAAACATCACAAAGGGCCATGGTTTCCGGGGCACCTGCGGAAGAAAGGATGTTTTCCGCTTCGATAAACTCTCCCTTATCGGTGATGATACCGGTTACTTTTCCCTCTTTTGAGCAGATTTTTTCCACATGACAACTCATCCGCAACTCGCCGCCACTTTCCTGGAAGCGCTCTTTGAGCAGATCAAGAATCTCACGGATGCCGTTGCCGCCCGGCCGACAGAAACCTTCATGATAGATACTGCGATACAGCAATGCCAGTTGTCCCAGATCAATATCGTTTTCAACCGCACTGCCATAATACATCAAGGGGCAAAGCAACATATCTGCCAATACCGGATCACTGACAAACCGGTTTACGGTTTCCCGGCCGGAAATAAAACCTTTTTCCAGGCTGGTTGCGTCTTCATATTCGCAAAGGAAACGATCCAATTCCAGAAACCGGTCTGTCTGCGCCGGAAACTGGCTGTTTACGGAATCTGTTATTTCGGTAAAGCCATTATTAAAATCGAGGCGCTTTCCGGGAAAGACTATCGAAGAACCACGCTGAGGACGCAAATGTAACGCATCATATGGTATGCGCAACTGCCGCAACAGTTTCATCAGCGGAAGGTTTTTATTAGCGCCTTTCGGAGCAAAATTGGTCATGGCGTGCAGACCGGTTTCCAGCATAACACCATGGCGGTGATAAAATGAATTAAGTCCGCCCTCCCGGAAATGGCGTTCACAGATCAATACCTTCTTCTCATAATGCGCCAAACGTATTCCCGCAGCAAGCCCGGACATCCCGGCCCCGATTATAATCGTATCATACTTCATCAACACGGTTCTTTCAGATAAATGACAAATCTTTGATTTTTATATTTTCCGGTAAATTTACACCGCAATCATCAATAACGGCAATCGTCGAGGTAATTTTTTCCAGGCTCTTGTCTTCTCCGAGCATCTGACCGATTCCACGGGTTTCAATTCTCGTAATCACTTCCAGCAACGTCAGTTCGGCGGCATTGCAAGCCGGTTGGTAGACGATCCGGCCGGAATTTTTTTCCATAGCCTCAAAAATTATCTCCGTTTCAACCAACACATCCAGTACGCGGCGTGTCAGCCCGATGGACATATGTGCTTTCATGGAAATAGCATTTATATCCATCGGTTTGCCGTGATCCATGAAATTGTGCACTATCATTGACGCAGTACGGATCACATAAGCCTTAAATGATCTAATACTTATTTTATCCGTAAATATCTCCAACTCAAAGGTTTCTGCATTCTGATGCGCAAATACCACTTCCGCGCCGAACAACACTATCAGCCAGGTAAACTGCAGCCACAGTAAAAATAATGGCAAAGTGGAAAAGCTCCCATAAATAGCCTTGTATTTGGAAAAGACCGCCATCTGAATGACAATGTAAAATTCCTGCAGGAATTGAAAAACCGTACCGGCAATAATACCACCTATTATTGCGGAAGCTATCGAAACTCTGGTATTAGGAAGGAATTTATAAAGAAAACAGAAAAGAATCCACATCAATAAATAAGGCACCAACTTCAATCCCATGGCTACCAGCGGCAAGGCCAGGTCCTGAATCATCGTCAGCTTGTTCAACAATAAATACAGATTGGAACGCAGAAAGACATTGGCGCTGCTGGAAACAATGATTACAAAAGGCGCTATCAGCAATAATACCAGATAGTAACTGACTTTATTGAAAAAAGGACGGTTTTGCGGAACACGCCAGATATAGTTAAAAGAGGATTCTATGTTGCTTACCAGCTTAATTGCCGCCCAGAATAACAAGATCACTCCGATTCCGGCAACTACCCCACCTTTGCTGGTTTCCAGCATCGACTCGGCAAACATGAATATCTTTTCGATGACCTGCTGTTGCTCGGTAAAACGCTGCATCAGGTATTTTTTCAAAACCTGTTCATAACCAAACCCTTTGGCAACTCCGATCAGCATTGCCACCACCGGCACTACGGACAACATAGAATAAAAGGTTATCGCCGATGCCCGCAGATAACACTGGTCATAGAAAAAATTTCGTACGGATAATACAACAACCCGTACTATCTTGATTAAAACTGATTTACGAGGCGAAATGCTGTCAATCCGAAAAGACCAGATATCATTATTGATAAAATCGGCTATCTTCTTAATCGCCATACTCATTTTCCGTTCCCTATTTTCCTTTGCCTTCGTGGTTGCAGAGTAGTCCGGCATGATTTCAGACCATACCGGACAACGATCTTCTAAAGACTTTTAATGAATTTCTCGATCTTGTCGGTAGCTTCAATGATCTCGTCCATCGATGAGGCATAGGAACAACGGACATATCCTTCGCCACATGGACCGAATGCCGTCCCGGGAACTACCGCCACCTTCTGTTCATTCAAAAGCCTGGTGGCAAATTCCATGGATTTCATCCCAGTATCGCGAATGCGCGGAAAGACATAAAAAGCCCCTTTGGGCATCATGCACGGCAAACCAATCTCATTCATCCGTTTGACAATAACATTACGCCGCTGCCGATATTCCTCTTTCATTCTTTCCATATCCGGAGTGCCGCTTATCAGGGCTTCTTCGGCAGCGCGCTGGGCTGTTATGGCGGCGCAAAGCATCGAATATTGGTGAATCTTCATCATCGCGTCGATCAAATCTTCCGGTCCGCAGGCATAACCGATCCGAAATCCGGTCATGGCAAAAGCTTTGGAAAAACCGTGCAGGAAAATCGTCCGGTCGCGCATCCCCGGCAGAGAAGCTATCGACGCCGTCGCGTTTTCATAGGTCAGTTCAGAATAGATTTCGTCGCTTATTACCAGAAGATCATGCTTGACGGCAATTTCCGCGATACGCTGTTTCTGTTCCAGCGTCAATGTCGCCCCTGTCGGATTGCAGGGAAAATTCAGCACTATCATCTTGGTTTTAGGCGTGATTTTCTTTTCCAGTTCATCGGGATCCAGAGCAAAGCCATCTTCCTCATGTGTCTCAACCGCAACCGGAACACCGTGCGCCATCGTTATTTCCGCTTTATAGGAAACATAACACGGCTCGTGATATATTACTTCGTCTCCAGGGTTGATAACGGCACGCATGATGAGATCCAGCGCTTCGCTTACTCCCACTGTGACAATGCATTCGTTTTCCGGCCGGTAGTTTACGCCGTAATTAACCGCAACATAGTTACAGATATTCTTCCGCAAGGACAGCAACCCGAGATTGGAAGTATAACTGGTCTGACCTTTTTCCATGGAATAGATCGCCGCCTCGCGAATACGCCACGGAGTAACAAAATCCGGTTCGCCAATACCCAGCGACACAACCCCTTTTACCCCGTTTACCAATTCAAAAAAATCGCGGATACCACTTTTCGGCACCGTCTTTATATGCTCAGCAACCCGATTTTTACTACGGACTGACTTTGAGTCTTTCATATTCTTCCTCATCATGTATTATTTTTCCGGCTTCCTTATACTTTTTAAGCAGGAAATGAGTTACCGTTGAAATTACACCGTCGATGGTGGACAACTTACTCGAAACAAACAAAGCCACTTCATTAAGGTTGTGTCCGTTTACTTCGATACGCAGATCGTAACCTCCGGAAACCAGATAAACTTCCGATACTTCAGGAAATTTGCTGATGCGTTTGGCCACATAGTCAAATCCACCTTCACGCTGCGGCGTCACCTTTACCTCGATGATTGCCATCACCCGGTTTTCGTCCAGACTTTCCTCATTGACGACCGCGGTATATCCTTTAATAACATTGGTTACTTCAAGTTTCTTGATAGCTGCGGCGACTTCGGCGGCGGACACGCCAAGACGCGCGGCTATTTCTTCTGCCGGCATTCGTGCGTTGTCCATCAACAAGCGCAAAATTTCTTTTTCCATGTTCTCTTCCTTTTTAATTATTCCGCTACATTATTTAATGAACGGCAGAAATACAAAGTAAAATATCGGGGTGTTAAGCATCAGGCTATCCACCACATCCATGACTCCACCCATACCGGGGATAATCGTATTGGAATCCTTTACTCCGGCAGTGCGCTTCAATACCGACTCCACCAGATCCCCGGCAAATCCTCCGAAAAACAGTACAAAACCGGCAATCAGCGAAAGAACCGGATTATTTATTTCCAACATCCTGGTAAAAAGAAACCAACTCACTGTCATACTAAGCGCCAATCCGCCAATAGTCCCTTCCCAGGATTTTTTAGGACTGATCGACGGTACAATTTTATGGTTGTTTCCAATTATTTTATGGGTCAGCGACCCGGTAATATAGGCTCCGGTATCACCGGCCTTGGTTACCAGGATCATATAGAGCATCAGAAAACGTCCTTCTATCTTTCCCGGTTCAATATAAATCAGTACCAGCGGCAATAACGGCAACATTACCAACATTAATCCATTGACGGAATTGAATACCTTTTCCAGATATTCCCGGCTGTTCTTTCCATTAAGAAGTACGAACCATCCCAATACCGCCACCAGCGATAACAGTCCATAAACATTGATATAGCATTGTCCGTTAAAAAATGCGGCAATGATGATCACCACACCGGCTACTGCGGCTGTCTTCTTAAAGGCGGCTCTGCCTATCTTTTCGTACATATTCAAAAATTCCCAGACCGCTCCGTAAGCAAGTAATCCGGCTAGTACAATAAACGCCGTTCTGCCGACAACAGAATTATTCAACACTGCCGTCAGAAAGATACTCAATAGAATGACGAAACTGATGGTTCTAGGTAAAAACACTATTTAAGTCTCCCGCCAAAGCGACGCTCGCGATGGTAAAAATTGTTGACTGCCTTTTCCATTTCTGCTTTTCCGAAATCCGGCCACAATACATCCGTGATATAAAACTCAGCGTAAGAAAGTTCCCAGATCAGAAAATTACTCAACCGCATTTCCCCGCTCGTCCGTATCATCAGATCGGGATCGGGAATATCCGGAGCATAAAGATAATCCCTGAAACTGTTTTCATCCAGTTTTTCCGGATTAATTTTTCCATTTATGGCATCTTTCGCTATTTTAACCGCCGCATCCACAATTTCCGCCCGGCCGCCATAGTTCAATGCCAGAATTAAAGTTCCACTGCTGTTATTTTCAGTTTTACTTATACCGCGGAACAAAGATTCTCTACTTTCCTCCGGTAAATCGTTCAGACGCCCGATCGCACGGAGTCGGATATCGTTCTTCATCAGTTCATCAATATTACCATCGATAAACTCCTTTAACAACAACATCAACCCGTTAACCTCTTCGGCCGAACGTTTCCAGTTTTCAGTACTGAAAGCATAAAGCGTCAGATATTCTATTTCATAATCTTTTGCCAGGTTTATGATCCTTCGCACTGCTTCGGCACCAGCCTTATGTCCTTCCAAACGGTGCAGACCGCGCTTTTCCGCCCAGCGGCCGTTACCATCCATTATCATTGCCAGATGCCGGAGCTTC
>QKAL01000263.1 GCA_003246475.1 Lentisphaerota bacterium | reverse complement strand
ATTTCATGAAATGAGGAGTTTTGTTCTTAAAAATTAGGGCAGAAGAGCGCCCTCATTTTCTGTATCAGCTCCAGTATTCTTTTGTCCGTAATTTTATTATAAATGAAATTCGCATCCTTTCGGTAGTCAATGATCCCCTGACTTCGAAGTATGTTCAAATGTTGGGAAACATTTGCATTGGTTGTCTGTACCTGATCTCTGATCTCGCCAACCGACAGCTCCTTGTCCTGCAGAAGACACAATATCTTCAAACGGATTGGATGAGACATTGACTTGAGCAGTTTGGACATTGCGTCAATCTGTTCGTCTTCCATGCATTCTCCTTGGGATGTATTTCATCTTTTAATTTAATACTTGTGGAAGTCTTGTAAAGCATTTTTTTAAGGGTTATCTTGACGAATACTTATGGGGAAACCCATTTATTAATATTAATCCGACAACAATACTGTTCTCATCTATTTTCACGCAATATAATTTTTTCCCCGCCGTGTAAAACCAGACCTTTCTGTGGAGCGGCATATTTTTTATGAACCATAGATAACAAACAGTATGGATATCAGTTTGTTTTATGATATGGATAAATATATCTTGCTTGGAACGTGAGGGGCAGGTAATTTTCAGTGGTGTGGTTGCCTGGACTGGCTTCCATTATCTATTGATAAACGAAAATATGTAGAGCAGGGTTTGGTGCGACAAGAGTCCCGGCTGGTCGAAATCGGAAGGTCTTGAAAATGATTCCGAGGAGATTGTGTGATGGGCCCCAAAAACGCAGAACGATCCGGCGGTGGTTTCGCCCGCGCAGCAGATTATAGGCAGGAATACGCGAAATCATTGCGAGACCCGAACTCATACTGGGCAACCCGGGCGAATGAACTGGTGACCTGGTATCGAAAATGGGATTCCGTGCTTTGCGGGGATTTTCTGTCAGACTCCATTTCCTGGTTCTCAGGTGCCCTGTTAAACGCCTCCTATAATTGCCTTGACCGGCATATTGAAAAGGGTGACGGTGAGAAGACGGCATTGATCTGGCAGGGGGAAGATGAGAGCGATACTAAAATATTTACCTACCGGTCTTTGCACAAAGAGGTCTGCCGTTTTGCAAACCTGTTGAAAAAAAGAGGTGTCGGTCAGGGAGATTGTGTGACAGTCTATCTGCCGATGATTCCCGAGATGGTTATCTCGGTTCTCGCCTGTGCCCGCATTGGCGCTGTCCATTGTGTCGTTTTTTCAGGCTTTTCCGCCACAAGCCTGGCTAAGAGAATAGTTGATTGCAATGCGCATCTGCTTATAACGGCGGATGCGGCCTTTCGGGCCGGTCGGGTAATTCCCATGAAAGCAAATGCCGACGAGGCCTTTGATGAGGCTCCATCGCTGAACGCGTGTATCGTGGTCAGGAGGACAGGGAAAGAGGTGAGTATGAAGCCGGGGCGCGATTTTTTCTGGCATGAAGAAATTTCCGCGGATGATATTACCGATTATTGTTCCCCGGCGAAGATGCAGGCTGATACCCCCTTGTATGTGCTCTATACTTCCGGCGCGACAGGGGATCCTAAAGGCGTCGTGCACAGAACGGGAGGCTACCTGCTCTATGCGATGCACTCCTGTCAGTGGGTTTTTGACCTGAAGAAGAATGACATCTTCTGGTGCACTGCGGATTGCGGCTGGATCACTGGGCATACATATATGATCTATGGTCCTCTCGGGTTGGGTGGAACTGTTTTGATGTACGAAGGCATCCCCCTCTACCCCGGGCCCGGACGTTTCTGGGAAATAGTCGAAAAATACAAGGTTTCGATTTTTTATACGGCACCTGCTGTCATAAGGGCGTTGATGCGTTACGGGCCTGAGCCAATATCGCAGCATGATATCAGCTCGCTCAGGCTGCTTGGCTCGGTTGGCGAGCCGATCAATCCCGATGTCTGGCGCTGGTATCATAAATACGTTGGATCGGGATCGTTGCCGATAGTCGATACCTGGTGGCAGACTGAGGCAGGCGGAGTGATGATCGCGCCACTGCCTTCAATGTACTTGGAAAAACCTGGTTCTGCCGCACAGCCGTTGCCCGGAATTGATGCGGCAATACTTGACTGGCATGGTCAGGAAGCCCCGGCCGATGAAAGTGGGCAGTTGGTGATACGTCATCCCTGGCCGGGGATGCTGAAAAATCTTTTCGGTAAGGCGGATTCCGTCCGGAAAGAGTACTGCTCACGGTTCCCCGGTGTCTTTAATACCGGCGACCGTGCTCGCAGAGATGCAGACGGTGATTTCTGGATTGTCGGTCGAACTGACGACGCGGTGAATGTCTGCGGGAACAGGCTTGATACGGTGGAGATTGAGTCAGCTTTGCTGAGGCATCCGGCTGTTCTTGAAGCTGCTGTGGTCGGCATGCCGCATCCCGACAAGGGGGAAGTCGTCTATGCCTATGTCACTATCCGGGAAGGTTGCAGTAAATCCAGTCAACTGCTGGAGGATTTGCGCCGTCATGTCAGGGGTGAAGTTGGCCCTGTTGCCTCTCCTCATGTAATTCAATACGCCGCAGCTTTACCGAAAACGCGGAGCGGAAAAATTATCCGTAGAATCTTGCGCCAAATTGCTTCAGACGATCTTGGTGATTTCGGCGATCTCACAACGCTGGCCGATCCATCCGTTATACCTGATCTTATCGAAGGTAAGCGGGTAGAAGTTGAATAAATGTCAGACGTCCGCATATTTTCACCTTGAATCAACGATACACTTGAATCTCGCCGGCAAGCGGTGTTTACTTGATACTATTTTATCAAACGGGTAAATAGGAGGCCGATATGGGTG
>QKAL01000231.1 GCA_003246475.1 Lentisphaerota bacterium | reverse complement strand
TTATGAAACGATCGTGGCCTTGGCGGTATCCCCACTCAAAACCATATCCATACTTTCAGAATCGGAGAAATTGAACACCAGGATCGGCAACTGATTGTCACTGCACATCGAGAATGCGGTGGAGTCCATGACCTTGAGACGCCTATTGATGGCATCGGCAAAACTCAAGCGCGAAAAACGTTCGGCCAGCGGATTCTTGAACGGGTCGTCGGAATAAATGCCGTCAACCTTGGTGGCCTTGAGCACGGCTTCGCAATCCGTCTCGAGTGCGCGAAGCGTCGCGGTCGTGTCAGTAGTGAAAAACGGGCTGCCGGTTCCGCCGGCAAAGATGGCGACCTTGCCGGATTCCAGCGCCCTGATGGCTTCAATACG
Organism: Lentisphaerota bacterium; assembly: GCA_003246475.1. Lineage (GTDB taxonomy): Bacteria > Verrucomicrobiota > Lentisphaeria > Victivallales > SZUA-371 > SZUA-371. Next base: position 10,246 of record QKAL01000231.1, on the reverse strand, counting down.
GTCGAACTGCCGCGCCACGGTACCCATGGGAATCGAGCTGAACACTTCAGCGGCAACCCCGGCGGCAGTAAAGGCGTCACGCAGGCACAAACCGTTCATCACAGTGGCAAGCATGCCCATGTAGTCGGCAGTCACGCGGTCCATACCGGAACCCGAACCATTAATGCCCCGCCAGATATTGCCCGCACCGCAGACCAGCGCCACTTCTATACCCCCGTCAACAATGTGACGGATCTTTTCCACGATCTCGCGCACCGCCTCCGCGCTATAGCCGAAATCATTCTTTCCCTTAAGCGCTTCACCACTGATTTTCAGCAAAACCCGTTTGTAAATATAGCCGCCCATACTCGTTTACCCTTTGCAAATAAAACTTGATTATCCACTGGACTAAACATACACCGGAATTGTCAATAGAAAAGTAAATAATCTTTCTTCCAGCACTAAAATTTTCAGTTTTTACCGTTATATTATTCCGACATGTAGTATGAGCTGCAATTTTCAGGAGAAATAAATATATGTCATCAGACAACAAGCTCAAAGTCGGCGTTATCGGCGTCGGAGCTCTCGGACGGCACCATGCCAGGCTGTACAAACAGAGCGAACAAGCCGAAGTCGTCGGCATTTACGACGTCAGCCCGGAAAACGCCGCCAACGTCGCCAAAGAATTCGATTTAAACGTCTTCTCCGATATGTTCGAGCTCGCCGCGCAATGCGACGCGGTAAGCGTTGCCGTACCGGCCACCAGACACCATGAAGTGACTATTCCCGTTCTCAAGATGGGTAAACACGTCCTGGTGGAAAAACCCATCGCCGCCACCGTCGCCGAAGGCGAAGACATGGTCAGGATTGCGGAGGAAATGGGACTGGTACTTGCAGTCGGACATGTCGAACGCTTCAACCCCGCCATGGACTTTCTGGAAAAGAACGCCAGCAATACCCGCTTCGCGGAGATCCATCGCCTGGCCCAGTACCCCCCAGCGCGCCCCGGCATGCACCGCCGCGGCACCGAGGTCAGCGTGGTTCATGATCTGATGATCCATGACCTCGATTTGGTACTTACCATGTTCGGTACGGAAGTGGAGCATATCGACGCCGTCGGCATCCCGGTCCTCAGCGAAACGGAAGACATCGCCAGCGTCCGGCTGAAATTCGTTAACGGCAGTGTGGCTAATATCACCGCCAGCCGTGTCAGCATGGAACCGCAGCGCCGCTTCCGCGTCTTCCAGTCCGACTGCTATATCTCGATGGACTACGGTACTCATTCCGGCATGGTCCTGAAGAAGAGCCGAGTCGGTCTGGCCCGCAAGGACATCAACCTGTGTGAAAAAAACGCTCTGCAGCACGAGATCGAGGATTTCCTGCAGTCGGTAATCAAAACCCGCGAAACGGGTCAGATTGTTAATGCCAAGGTTTGCGGACTTCAGGGATTGCGAGCCCTGCAGCTGGCAGAAAACATCTGCAATGAAATCAAAACTTACAATCAGAAATATGGCATCGTCTTTTCCTGATCGTAATTCACCCGGCAGAACGGTGCTGCAACGCCGTTCTCCGGCGAAAACAAACCTCCGGCTCAAGGTGACCGCCAGACGTACCGACGGCTACCATGAGCTGGAAACCCTTTTTATCCCGCTGATATCGCCCTGCGATCTCATCACTTTGGATTTCACCGCGCCCCCAGGCATCACGGTTTCGTCAAACCATCCGGGCATACCGGACGGCCCCGGCAATATCTGCTGGAAGGCGGCCGACAAATATTGCCGCTCCGCCGACATCACCCCGGGACTGGACATCTCAATCGACAAAAACATCCCGATTGCCGCCGGACTGGGCGGGGGCAGTGCCAATGCCGCCACGGTTCTGCTGCTGCTTCAGGAATACTATCAGGCCATCGACGACGACGCTCTGGCCGACATCGCGGTTTCCGTGGGGGCTGATGTCCCGTTCTTTCTCCACGCCCGCCCCGCCGTGGCTACGGGCGTCGGAGAAAAGTTCACCTTTCTGGATTTCGATCCCACAACTATTCCACTGGTGATCGCCGCACCTGATTTTCCCGTCAGCGCCGCCTGGGCATACCGCCATTTGACACCCGGCAGGGTCGGTCCGTCTGAAGGCATGAAAGATATCATTGCCGCCATCAATGCCGCCGACTGGGAGAAATGCGCCGCGTTCATATGTAACGATCTGGCCGCCGCGCTTTACGACAAATTTCCGGTCATGGACATGCTGCGCCAATCTCTTCTCGACGCCGGAGCTCTTGGAGCCGAGGTAAGTGGCAGCGGCCCCTCGATGTTCGCCATTTTCCCGGACCATGCCGCCGCCGCGGCAGGAGCCGCACGGGTAAAAGCCATGTTTGAAGACCAGATCCGCACTTTTACCGCCATGCAGGGGGTCTAGCCAATGCGGGAACGCGAAATACTGGTCGTTTACGGCAACCGCGATACCGCAACATTTCCCGGTGATATTTTCCGCCTGCTTCCCCCTGAAGAATATAACGGCGACCTCCCCGGCGAACTGCTCAACCTACCCCGGGAACCGGAATTAATTGAGGATTTCCTGTTTGCGCGCCTCCGCGAGCTGGCAGCACCACACCATCAGCTGACCGTGCAGCTTGACGGTATGCCCGTGGACCTGGCTCTGGCTGTCACCAACGCCATGACCCTCTGCGGCCGCATCCATGACTCGCTCGAGTTGAATGGACGTTCAATACCATTTTCCCGCCTGAGTTATCTGGCGGAAACACCCGGACTAATCCTGCCCGATTCCATGCACGAACGTTTTGACCGCATCAACTGTGAACTGATAAAAAACACCGTTACCCCGGAAGTATACCTCAACCCGGACAGCCGGGTCTGCCAGATCGACCGTACCTATATCAATCTGGATGACATGGAAATGGTGGCATACTGGATGTTGCTTCGCCGTGCCGACAACCAGTTACCGCCCCTGCGTGGAATTGATGTACTTACCGAGGAGTTCAACGCCTTTCTGGTCTCAACCCTGGCCTGCGTCATGCCCGGCGTCGAGCGACTTACAGCAGTTAAATCCGGTGTCCTCGCCGAAATCATCGATTCGATTGCCAAGAAAATAACCGCAGAAGTGGCATTTGCCGACGGTTGCTTTTTCTGTCTTCCACAACCGATGCCTGAGGTATTCGGAGTCATGCTCTATCCGGCGCGTATCCACTGTCCGCGCAACTATTGATCCATATTTACCTCAAAAATCCGTTTTTTAGACCCCAAATCCGTTATTTGCGCAAAAAAAAGCCAAAAAGTTGCGTTTTGGGTTTGCTTTTTCGTAATTTGGGAATAATGTATTGACCTCAAATTCATAAGCGAGTGTAGCTCAGTCGGTAGAGCATCACGTTGCCAACGTGATTGTCGTCGGTTCGATTCCGATCACTCGCTCCATTTTCTCAATGGTTTGGATTTGCTGCTTTTTATGCGAGTGTAGCTCAGTCGGTAGAGCATCACGTTGCCAACGTGATTGTCGTCGGTTCGATTCCGATCACTCGCTCCATTTTTTTACTCATCGTCAGTTTATGGCAACAGTCAGATTTCCCTCACGCTCGAAATTTCCGGCAGGTGAGAGATTTTTGATTTGAAGTTTTCACGATTGCGAAGGCGCTAGGCCTCATTACCGGTTTTATACCATCATCAACACCCGGCACAAATCGGCGACAGAACCGTTTGAAGTAAGTAAATCCCGGTCCGGCGCGTAAATTTACGCCGGACCAGAATTGGATTATTTATGCGTTCAGAGCATAATGCCTTGACTGCTGCAACTTTCTGGGAGAATCAACGTTCATGCCACTCTGATCAGAAACCGTGAACTGTCCCGCCAGGTTGAGCAGATGTGTAGCCTGACTCGAGAGCTCCTCGGCAGCGGCGGCCGTTTCTTCGGCATGAGCAGTGTTCTGTTGAGTAACCTGGTCTATCTGATTAAGGCCCTGGTTAATTTGGCCGATCCCTTCCGCCTGCTCATTAGAAGCAACAGAAATTTCTCCTGCCAGTTCCGCAACCCTGACAATACCGGAAACTATCTCTTGAAAAGCAGCGGCGGCCGACTCTGCCACTGTCAACCCATTTAATACTTTCTTTCCTGAGTTATCTATCATTTCCGCTGTTTCTCTCGCGGCCTTGGCACTGCGCCCGGCAAGATTGCGAACCTCGTCGGCAACCACGGCAAAACCCTTGCCATGCGTTCCTGCCCGTGCTGCTTCAACAGCCGCATTCAAAGCCAGCAGATTGGTCTGAAAGGCTATATCATCAATCACCTTATTCACTTTTGCGATCTGTTGGCTGGAGACATTGATGTCACGCATTGCCTCAACCATCTTGTTCATATTCTGTGCCCCGGTATCGGCTGCCAGACGCGCCTCCGAGGACAATTTACTAGCCAGTCCGGCATTTTCCGCATTATGAGTAATCTGAGATCCGATTTCATTCATTGAGCTGGAAATCTCTTCCAACGATGCCGCCTGCTCCGTCGCACCTTGTGACAACGACTGGCTGGCATCCGCAATCTGTTGACCCCCGGCATTAACCTGACGGACGGCTTCCTTAACCTGTCCGATGGTCGATTCCAAGCTGGACAACGAAGTATTGATATTGTCTTTCAGTTCGGCAAATTTGCCCTGATAATCACCATCCACCCGAATTGAAAGGTTGCCGGCCGCCACCTCGGTCATGACTGCAATCACACCGTTGACCGGCGTTGTAATCCCTTCCAACAGCTGATTTATGCCTTGGACTACCTCACCATATTCGCCCTGATGTTTGTTTTTGTCGGCTCGCACATTGAGATTTCCATCCACTCCGGCGCGCGCCAGCATGTTTGCGTCGGCAGCCAGAAGCGAAATGGAATAACATGCCGCCTTCAGATCTTCATTGATCTTAATAAAACTATCACGTGCCTCGGTAGTCATGGCAGTTCCAGCGCCAACTGCGGTATCAAGGGTAAAATTACCCTTCGCCACGTTCTGAAGGTTACCGGAAAGACGACCGATTTCCTCCTGGAGGAAGGTATTGAGCTGTACTTGCTTGGTAATGTCACTGAAGATCTCAAAGAAACCGGCGTCATTGCCGTTGATATCCAATATCCGGTCGCTTCGTACCAGAAAATGCTGATCGCTGGTAGAATAGACGCTTTCATAAAGTTTCTTTTTGGCACGGTCAATCGGACAATTTTCGGTGCCGCAAAGCGGGGCATTCCAATTTGAGCATGGTTTTCCGATGAACTCCTTCCGGTTCAGACCAGTAATTTTTTCCACCGAGCGGTTGAAAAAGAGCCAGTTCTTATTGTTATCCGTGATTGAAACCGGCAACGGATAAGAGTCCAGGAAGTTTTCATAAATATAAAGTTCGCGGACTAACGAACGCAGTCCGTCAGCCATTTCTCCAAGTTCGTTGGATGCCGTATAGTCGATCTTTACGTTGCGGTTACGATGGGCAATCTCGCGGGCGGCAAACGCCAATTGCTTGACTGGCAGAGAAATACTACGTGAAACAATAACACCAAGAATCGCCAGCAGTACAAGGCCGGCTACAAAGGCAATCAGAATCGTGAGTTCCCCATTAAATGAGGCACTTTCGGCATCCTTGACCGCCTTGTTACTTTGATCTATGGTCAAATTGATTGTTTTATCGAGTATCTTCTCTACTTCAAGAAAAAGCGTCCGGTTGTCCAAAGAAATCGTATCCACGGCACTGTCTATTTTGGAAATTTCCGCCGCGTCCGGTTTTATTCCCTGTTCGATCAACCGATCTTTTTCATGACTCATGTCAATCACTCTTTGGACCGCATTCTGCCACTTGGCCCATAATGATGTCAGCTCCTCGCGGCACTGCCGCTCTTCATCATTTACAGGAAGGCTTGCAAATGTTTTAAAATCCTGGGAAGCGGCTTCGAACGTCGCTTTGAGCCTTTCGTATTGTTTAATCCTGACGTCTCGGGGGAAATTACGATTGGTTAAACCGCGCTCACAGATCAATGCCATGTCCAGATGGCGCGAGATCTTATGCAGCGTTATTAGCGACGGTATTTGTTCATCGCCAAAATCCCTGGCTCTGCTGCTGAGAAATCCGATCATGAGATAGCTGACCGTGCCGATAATCAATGTCATCATTATTCCGGCTGCAACCACCAACAACAATTTCTTTGAAATACTTAATTCTTTTATTTTCATATTACTACATCCCATATTGTTTTATGAGTTTAATCCATATTAATTCATTATAAGGGAAAGAGGGAAAAGGGGAACGCTCTTTATTTTTAAGCAGTGGGAAAGATTCGACATTGAACGCAAAACGTGATAAATGCATAAAAGTAAGCGAAAAACACTGAACAAACAGCCATAAGTCAATTAACAATACTGCCATACTGATACGGTTTCCTGTTTTTCAACGTTACAATCGCCATTTAAACGGTATTCCATAATTTGAAATACCATTTAAAAAAAGCCCCATTATCAACAGTAATGAATAAAGCACACATTTGGTAATTTTTCAATTTTGTAAAATAACAAAAAGAAGATAAAGCACCGCAGAAAATCAAATCTCCTTCAAAAAAAACAAATAATAATGATTGTTATGATATTTTTTTAACAACAAAACGATCAGCAGCAGCTTTAAATCGCGATGAACCGATCAATGTGAATAACAGAGATTAATCAAGACCATTTCCGGTTTACACCAGAAACGGAAGTCGATACCGGTAGTACCCAAACCGGAGGTCACAATCATGTGGGTACCGGTATATTCGTGGATATAATGACCGTAATCGAATTTGCGCCAATAGAGAGAGGAGGTCTTCAATGCCCCCAGTCCGGGAATACGGATCTGTCCGGCGTGGGTATGACCGCATAAGACCAGATCGATTGAATCATAGTCCTTTTCCATATCCACAACCGCATCGGGATTGTGTGAAATTACCACGGAAAATTGTTCAGATAAAGGAGGAACATAATCGGGAGCTCCCAGTTTGAAATCATCAGCCCCCCAGAACCGGATGTTATTAATAATCTTTTCCTGATTTATCAGCAGATCAAACCCGGACCGCCGCAACAGAGTACGCCACTTATCCACGGAAAACCAGCTGCGCCGCAGATCCCAGTTGCCTGGCACCGCCAACGCCTGATGTCCACGGGAAATTTCATCCATAAGAGCCAATGCTGACTCAACATGGCAGGAAAAGGATACCAGATCGCCGCCGAATATCACCTCGTCGGGTTGATGTTCGGCAATAAAACGACGAATATCTTCCGCCATAACCGGATCCCCCTGCCAATGGAGGTCGGAGAAAAAAAGCAGGGTATTTCCATCGACATCGGGATTATCGCACGGAATATCATATTTAACAAGGACGGTTTTTTGGCCGCGGGCAATTACCCGCCGCCCCGCATAACCGGACATCTTCTTCCACTGTCGAAGTGTCGGACGCCGGTTATAAGCCATCCTCCGATGAGCGGACATTATTCCTCATCGGCCAAAATTTTGACCAGTGCTTCCGGCAACGGAGAGATCTCCGCGACCGCGGCGGAGTTTCCGTCGGGCATCTGGATTTTTTCGCCGACCTTTTTACCGAGGAACATCTCGCCCAGGCGGGTCTGGTAAGACAACCAGTTCTTTTCCGGATTACCGTCCCAGGCGCCCACCACGTAGAAAGTTTCGGACTTACCACTGTCATACTTGACGGCAGCGGTGGAACCGATAACCACCCGGTCACCGATCTCGATATTCTTGAAATTGATCGGCTGGATCATCATGATCTGACGTTCCAGTTCATTACGCCGCTGGGAGAGGAAATTACGGCGTTCCTTGGCTGCGTCATATTCGGCATTTTCCCGGAAATCGCCATGGGCACGGGCAACTTTCAGAGATTCACGGTTTTCAGGAATATGAATACGGATAATGTCCTCAAGTTCCTGGATCAGGGCCTTGTGCGAACGTACCGAGGTAATGGTCGGAGACTGTGCCGCCGGCACATTGGCCTCTTCACCGTTCTGTTTTCTGACGCCACCCATAAGTTTCTTACCTTCGCCACTTTCGATCAGCGCGCGAAGTGGTTCGGAGAGACGAGAGAGTTTCACCAGCAGACTCTGCTGTTCGCCGGGCAGAAAGAATTTTGCCCCCTGCAGCGCATAAACAAACGAGACTACGTCTTCACCAGCACATTTGAGCAGATGGGTCTGAAAATCTTTTTTGTCGATCAGATGCTTCTTCAGGTCGCGTTGCGCCACCGCCCAGGCGGATGGCAAATCGCGCTGCGACAGAGCGATCGAGATATTACGGATATTGACCAGAGGCGCAAGCGGATCGGAAGCGCCTTTCATGTTCTTCCAGATCCAGAGCAGAATATCGCTGCTGAAATTTTCCCCGTCCATGATAATGTCGGACAGGAGATCGCGATCGATCTGTTCGCAGAACTGGGTGAGGCAGCGCAACGGCAGCAGCAACGCGTATTCGGCAAGATAATCCTCACCGAACAGCGATCCGCTCGCCTTGATGAAGCCCGGCATATCCTTGACTTGGAGCTTACCCCATACTTCAAGGTCATTAAGGTCGATTTTATTGAGATTGGCCGGCCAGAACGCCATGCGTCCTTTCAGCGGAGCCAGTACTTCGCCCAGATCCTGCTGCGTCAGATACCCGGCCAGCATGGAGATGGCTTCGATCAGCAACAGGGTATCTTTCATATTCACGGTGCGCACACGGTTAAAGAAAGCCTTGAATTTGGCAATATCTTCATCGTCAAACTCCACACCGTCAACGCCGCTGAGTTTTTCCAGAAGCATATGCAGTTCCTGAACGCTGCGGGCCTCGCTGGGCTTACGTCCCATACCGGCAACTACACTGCCGGCCTCGGCCTTCCACCAACCTTCAAACTGCGCCGCAGGCATAAAATTCGGAACCAGTGTATCCATGGCAATCTGCTTGAGCGCGGCTTCATCCAGTCCGTTAAGGACATATTTCGTGGCAATCTCACGGTATTCCTTGGCAATAATGCGAAGGGGAGCGGAAATCGGGGCGAGTTTGCGCGTTTCAGAATTAGGAGTAAACAGTTTAAACGTAGAGAGGAGCTTATCCAGCGGAATTGAAAAGGAGTTGGAACCATTGAGGGCGTTTACCGCCACGGAACCGGCAAACTCATCGATACTGGTAATCGTACCCCAAACTTTGATGTCTGGCTGCCAGGTAAAAACGCCGTTCTTCAGCTGCTGCAGCGTATTGAAACGCACCACCACTTCCGGAATGGACACTTTGGAATCGCGCAGGCCCAGAGCCCGGAAAAAGGCGTTTTTGTTCAGGTACGGCGGCAACAGTTTCTTCATCGCCTCGGTAAGGACCTTACGGAAAGTGGAGGTATCGCGAGGGTCAAGTTCCGCCAGGGAGATCAGGAAACCGGCGCGAACCGGGTTAAGTTGTCCATCCCAGCTTTCCACCAGGAAATCAACACTCTCAGCGGTTGAAGCGGTCTGGATGGATTCTTGTTTTTTCAATTCCTTAAGCAACCGGCCCAACTGTTCTTCGGTGAAAGATTCGGTCGCGTCGATAAACAACTCTTCTAAATTATTCGCGCTCATAGCTCTCTGAAACCCAATTTCTGATTATTTCATTTGACTTATTTGATCTATCTATTCAATTGTAAACCGATAAATTAGATGCAATATTACGCTTTTGCAAAAAAAAACCTGACAATTCGGGAATGTTTTCAACATTTCGTCATTTTCAGCGGATCAACGGCTGCATCAAATTCCGGCTCGGAAAGATACCCCAGGTGCAAGGCCGCCTCCTTAAGCGTCAATCCCTCCTTGTGTGCCAGATGCGCGATATCCGCCGCCTTGTTGTAGCCGATTTTCTGGTTAAGCGCCGTCACCAGCATCAGCGACGACTTCAAATGCTGTTCAATGCGGTCACGGTTGGCGGTCATACCTTTGACACAGTGTTCGCTGAAGGAGCGGCAGGTGTCCGAAAGCAGTCGAATCGAGGTCAGGACATTAAAGATCATTACCGGCTTGAAGACATTGAGCTCGAAATTACCCTGTGACCCGGAAATACCGACGGCTGTATCCAGTCCGATCACCTGGGCGGCAATCATAGTCATAGCCTCGCACTGGGTCGGATTAACCTTGCCCGGCATGATTGAAGACCCCGGCTCGTTTTCGGGTAGACTCAGCTCTCCTATACCGCAGCGCGGGCCGGAACCAAGCCACCTTATATCGTTGGCGATCTTCATCAACGCACAGGCC
>QKAL01000235.1 GCA_003246475.1 Lentisphaerota bacterium | reverse complement strand
TCACGAAATCATGCTGTGCATCCAGACCGGCTCCAAGCTGTCGGACGCCAAACGCTTTAAATTCCCGGCCCCGGAATTCTACTTTAAGAGCCCGGATGAGATGAAAGAACTGTTTAAGGAAGTCCCGGAAGCGATCACCAATACCCGACAAGTCGCCGAGCAGTGCAACATCGAATTTACATTCGCTCCGGACGTCAACCATTATCCGGTATACGACGTTACCGGCATTGGAAACAGCCAGAGGGAAGTTCTGTACGAAATCTGTCTGGACGGAATTGAAGAACGTTATAAATTTAATCCGCGTAAAGACAAATCGGAATTCACAGAAGAAGAAAAGACCATTATCGACCGTATGGATTATGAACTGGGAATCATTGATCACACCGGATTCTGCAGTTACTTCCTGGTGGTACGAGACTTTATTAAACACGCCCAGGATGTCGGCGTACCGGTTGGTCCGGGACGTGGTTCCGGCGCGGGCAGCATGGTGGCCTACTGCACCCATATCACCGATATCGAACCGCTGCGTTTCAACCTGCTGTTCGAACGTTTCCTGAACCCGGAACGCGTCAGCCCGCCTGACTTTGATATCGACTTCTGCGAACGTCGCCGCGGCGAGGTTATCGAATATGTGCGAAACAAGTACGGCTACGAAAGCGTGTCACAGATCGGTACCTACGGCACATTGAAAGCCAAAGCGGTAATCAAAGACGTTGCCCGCGTACTGGGTCACAGCTTTGATGAAGGCGACCGGATCACCAAACTGATTCCTGCCGATCCTAAAATGAACCTGGAAAAAGCCAAGAAGGAAGTTCCGGAACTGCAGGAACTGATCGACAACGAAGAATGGGTACAGGAAATCTTTAAATACGCCGAAGTGCTCGAAGGCATCAACCGCCAGATGGGTATTCACGCCGCCGGGGTAATCATCGGCGACCAGCGACTCGACAACATGGTTCCGCTGGCAAAAGGCGCAAAAGGCGAAGTTATCACCGAATTCCCAGCGGTTCCGTGCGAAATGCTCGGGCTGCTGAAGATGGACTTCCTCGGCCTGCGTACACTCACCGTGATCCAGGATGCGGTGGACAACGTAAAACTCAGTCAGGACATCGATCTCGACTGGGATGTAATTCCGCTTGACGACAAGAATACATACGATCTGCTGGCACGCGGCGACACTGTCGGCGTGTTCCAGCTTGAATCCGGCGGTATGCAAAACCTTTGCCGTTCGTTCGGCGTGGAAACCATTGAGCATATCATCGCGCTGCTGGCAATCTACCGTCCGGGTCCGATGCAGTTCATACCGGACTTTATCGGCCGAAAGATGGGCACGATGCCGCTGGAATACGACCATCCGAAAATGGAGCAGTATCTCAAAGAAACCTATGGCATCATGCTTTATCAGGAACAGATCATGCAGGTGGTGCAGGAACTCGCCGGATTCACCCTCGGCGGAGCCGACATCCTGCGTCGAGCCATCGGTAAGAAAAAGATTGACGTACTGAGAGAGCAGAAAGCAAAATTTGTTGAAGGCTGCTGGAAAACCAATCAGATCGATGAAAAACTGGCAGACCAGATCTGGGACAAGATCGCGATGTTCGCCGGTTACGGATTCAATAAATCGCATAGTGCGGCGTACGCTTTCCTGGCGTATCGTACCGCATATCTGAAAGCCAACTATCCGGCTGAATTCATGGCAGCGGTACTCACCAGTGAATTGAGCAACGCCGACAAGATCGCGTTCTTTATTGCCGAATGCCGCGAAATGGGCATCAAGATCCTGCCGCCGGATATCGATACATCCGAACGAATGTTCACGGTGGACAAGGGCGCGATCCGCTTCGGCCTTGCCGCTATCAAGGGCGTGGGCGACAACGTAGCAAACGCCATCATCGACACCCGCAAGAAAGAAGGAAAATTCAAATCGTTCCTGGACTTCTGTGAACGTTGCGGTTCTCAGCTCAACTCACGAGTAGTCGACCACCTGACAAAAGCCGGTGCGTTCGATACCCTCGGTCTGCGCCGTTCGCAAATTCTGGCGATTGCCGAACCAACCATGCAGATGGCCAGTTCCAGGGTGAAAGACCGTGCTGTAGGCAACGTGGATATGTTCTTCGATATGATGGCTGAAGACGACGCCGGTGACGCAATGTCCGTTCCGATTCCGGATATCCCGGAGTTCGAAGAAGCAGAAATACTGGCACTGGAAAAAGAACTTCTCGGTTTTTACGTTACCGGTCATCCGCTGGGTAAATATGCCGATATCATTTCAACTTATTCTTCAGCAAGCGTACGCAAAATCCTGGAAATGGATGACAATCTCGGTGTACAGGTAGGCTGCATGATCAAAACCGTACAGAAAAAGGTCAGCCAGAAGAGCGGTAAACCTTTCGCCATAATGACGATTGAAGACCTCGACGGCAGTATCGAGTGCATGGTGTACGAGCGTGCATTATCCAAACTTCAGGATCAGGGAATCGACCTGGTGGAAGAAATGCCGATCATGCTGAGGGCCCTTACCAGCAAGCGGGAAGAAGCCGAACGCGTAAAACTGGTAGCGGAAGAAATTTTCCCGCTGGATTCGGTCATGCAGGAACAGACCAAAGAAATTCACATGCATGTATATGAAGCCAGTACCCCAAACGATACTTTGAAGAGCCTCAAAAAACTTTGCAATGACAGTCCGGGCGACGCCCGGGTTATTATCTGCGTGACCTGCAACACAGGCGAAATCGCCTTTATTGAGACTTCACGCATGATGAGTGTAAAAGTAGAACCGGGATTCCTTGATCAGGTTCAGCAGCTTCTTGGCGAAAAACGCTATAAACTGAAAGCTGACATC